>JBJOOW010000156.1:0-3404 GCA_046051095.1 Bacteroidota bacterium
TGTGTTTATCCTGCTTATCAGCAACTCTGTACAAAATGCCATGGTTGGCCCCGATAATACATTAGTAGGTGGCCTGGCTGCCGCAACCGGTTTGTTTGTAATCAACTATCTATTAAAACTATTGCTTAAGTATTTTCCACAGTTAGATAAAATACTGGAAGGCGAACCTATTATACTGGTATACGAAGGCGTAGTGCAGGAAAAAAACCTTGACCAAAGCCTTATTACTATGGATGAACTGGAAGCTGCCGTACGCGAGCATGGTGCCAAAAACATAAGCGAGGTTAGCCTTGCTGTGTTGGAAAAAGATGGCAACATAAGTGTAATAACCGGTTTTGGGCACAAAACCATGCGCAGGCGTAAACTGCGTAAAGGCATGCTGAAAAAGTAACCCTGCTTACTGTTTTTTACTGCGCATACTTTTTATATACATATGCTCAACCCGCGTGCGAGCCCATGGTGTTTTACGCAAAAAGGTAAGGCTCGATTTTATACTTGGGTCAAACTGAAAACAGCGTATAGGTACATACTCGGCCATCTTCTCCCACCCGTGTTTTTCTACCAAGTGCTGTAGTATCATCTCAAGTGTAACACCATGTAATAAATTGTTTGGCTGATTTTCTTTCATACAGTATATAGCACAAATGTATTGTTATATATGGAAAAGCTTATTTTCGGATAACTACCAACTGAAAGTATGAAACTTGAAAAACGAATAGGCCTGGCTGGTGGCACAGCCATAGTAGTGGGCGGTGTAATTGGTATGGGGGCGTATGCGCTGGTGCCATCTATAGCACAAAAAGCGGGCAATGCTGCCTGGCTGGCTATGTCAATAGCTATGCTGGTATCGGTAGCCAGTGTGCTGCCGCTTATTCAAATTAGTAGTGCGTTGCCTGTTGCCGGTGGTGGTTACATGTATGCCAGCAGGCTTATATCGCCGTTGGCAGGCACTGTAACATCGTTTTGGGCATTGTTGGGTGGCGTCAGTTCGCTATGCCTAATCTCTATTGGCCTGGTCGATTACTTTGCACCTTACCTGCCATTTACAGTATCGCCGCATGTAGGGGCTATTGTACTAATCGCCTCGTTTTACTTTGTATACCTGTTTGGCCTTAAAGTACTAAGCGATTTGCAAATTATAATGAGCGTACAAATGCTTATTGCCCTGCTGCTTTATTTTATACCTATAGCCACTGCCGGTAAAGCATCGTTTAATATGGGCCTGCCACAGTCATCAACCTTTTTAGTGGCTGTAATACTATGTACTAACCTTTGCCTGGGCTTTCAGATAATTATAGAAATGGGAGAGGAGATGCACAACCCCGGCCGCAACATACCGCTATCGCTTATTATTGGTTCGGTGGTTATCTTTTTAATTTATCTGGCGCTGTTATCGGCTTATACCGGTGTAGTAGGCGCCGAGGGCCTTTTAGCTAAACCCAAACTGGCCGATACCGTACGTCCATTTGTAAGCACGCCGGTTTTAATATTTGTACAACTGGGTATGATTACCGCTGGGTTAACTTCATACAACGGGGGCGCTATAGCCCTGCCGCGCGAGGTTTTTGCCATGGCCCGCGACCGTATGCTACCTGCTAAACTGGCCGATACAAACAGCAAAGGCAACCCCACCAATGCGGTTACTTTCTTTTTCGTGTTTGTAATTGCCGAGTTACTGGTAGGTATGCTGTTAGAAAAGCTCGGACTTATCGAAATGTTTTTTGGTACAGATATTATAGAATTTTACGGCTTTATGACCATTATGGGCATTATGCTGCTAACTATCTTTATCAGTATATCGGCCTACCGCTTACCAGCCCTGTACCCGCAACAATTTGCTACTGCGTACATACGGTTTAGTAAACCTGTTTTAACGGGCTTTATTGTAGTGTCGCTACTGTTTTCGGTGTTTTTAATAGCCGTTATTTTTACCAAGTGGATAGTAACATTGCTATACATAGTGTTTACAATACTGGTAGCAGGCTACTATGTATACCGTTCATCGCAGTTAAAAAGCAGGGGTATACAACCGGGCAATTACTACAAAGTATGGCAGGCCGATAACTAAAACAAGTCGGTTATTACCTGGTTTATTTCCCACCAGCTATCCATAAGCTTGCTACGGGTAAGGTTAATTTCTATAACCGTGCTTTGCTTTTTAAAGCGCTTGCCTTTTTCGGCTTGCGTTTCGTAGTTTACCACGCATACCACCTGGGCGGTGCCGTTTTCTTTGTCTATGTGCAGTTGCTGGTACTTGTAATCGCCAAGGCGCAGGTTATTAAAGTGCGATTGGTATTCTTCTATTTTACTCTGCAACTCCTCAGGGTCCATCGATAAGCCTATGCTGTCCTTCATCTCCTCGCTCAGTGCTTCGTTAAACATGGCAGAATCTTTTGTAAAAATTGCATGCAGGCAGTTGCCTACCGCCGAGCGTACATCATATTCTGTATTCGGGTGAAAATCCTCGTACACAAACTGGTTTACCCAACCGCGCATGCGCAGGCTTTCTATTTCGTGCTTAAACAACTCTTCGGTAATAAACCGGTATAGTTCCCGTTTAGGAGTTTCGGCCAATGCGCTTAGCACCACGCCGTTTTTGCTCATTATCTTGGTAAGGCGCTTAAGTTCTTTATCAACTTCTTTATCGCTAAGGTCGTTTACGTGGTTGTACTCCGGTTCGCCTATGTATTTGTATACACTGGTTATTCCCGACTTATCGTGCTGTTTATGAAAACTGATTACCTGCTTTAAAAACTGGTTTTCTATTTCGGGTGGCAGGTCTTCGCTGCCCATAAAATCGCCCCCGAATTCAGCCATCATTTTTAATTTTAACAACTCATTCTCGGTTCCCAGCTCTTCGGCGCTTTTCTTTCTACGCTTTCTGTTTGCCATGGCCTGAAAATAGTAATTTCTGCAATTCGGTTTTCCAAATAACACATAACTTTACACCATGCTAAAAAATATTTTTTCGTTCAACCCTGCCCGTACATTTTATTTAGTATTTGCATATATCATAGCGTTTTCGCTTTGGTGGGCTTACCTTTTGTATGCTAAAAACGAAGCAGCGTTTCAGGAAAAAATAGAGCTTAACCGTATATCATACATAAGCACTCACCCAGGCGCCGATTATCTTACATCCGGTGTATATATAGATGTAATGACAAAGTACCATCGCCAACAGTTTATGATAATTGCAGAAGGGGCTGTGTTTATAGCACTGTTGTTGCTGGGCTTGTTGCGTGTACGTAAAGTGTTCTTTCGCGAAATGGAACTGGCAGCACAACAGCGTAACTTCCTTTTATCAATTACACACGAGTTAAAATCGCCTTTATCTACCATTAAGCTGTCGCTGCAAACCATGGGCCGGCGCAAGCTGGAGCCAGAACAATCTGAACGGTTAATCA
>JBJOOW010000157.1:0-9624 GCA_046051095.1 Bacteroidota bacterium
AATGAGGAATCTTGTATTATAAATTGTTCCTCAGCAAGCACACCTACTCCCTGTTCTTACTATCTATATTAATCGTAACAGGGCCGTCGTTAATCAACGCTACTTTCATATCGGCACCAAACTGGCCGGTGCCTATGGGCTTGCCAAGGTCTTGCTGTACCTGTGCTATGAATTTTTCGTACAGCGGTATGGCTACATCGGGTTTGGCAGCGCGGATAAACGAAGGGCGGTTACCCTTTTTGGTAAGTGCATGCAGTGTAAATTGCGATACCACAATAATATCGCCACCGGTATCTTTTACGCTCAGGTTCATTTGCTCATTCTCATCGGTAAATATGCGCAGGTTAACCAGTTTGCCACTCATCCACTCCAGGTCTTCTGTAGTGTCGGCCTCTTCAAAACCGGCTAACACCAACAGCCCCTTGCCAATGGCGGATTTGATGGTTCCATCTATAGTTACACTGGCTTCACTTACCCGTTGTATGGTTACGCGCATATTACTGTATTTGTATTTCAAAGTCCCCTTTAGGGGATTTAGGGGTTACTGCTCCCAATGCTTATAATTAGCTTTATACTCCAGCATTATGTTCAGGTAGTTAGAGAAACGCTCCTCGGTAATGCGCCCTTCCTGATAGGCTTTTTTTACAGCGCAGCCCGGTTCGTGCTCGTGCAGGCAGTTGTTGAATTTGCAATCGTTTAGTACTTCGCGCATCTCTACATAGTAGTGCGAAATCTCTTCGGGTTTAAAATCCATAATGCCAAACTCGCGTATGCCGGGGGTATCTATTACGTTGCCCCCAAAATCAAGCGCGTGCATTTCGGCAAAGGTGGTGGTGTGCATGCCCTTGCCCGTTATGCGCGATATGTTTTCGGTGCGCAGGTTAAGCTGCGGCTGTATGGCATTCATCAACGTGCTTTTGCCCACGCCCGAGTGCCCCGATATCAGCGATGTTTTATCTTTCATCAGCGCCTTTACTTCATCTATATGCTCGCGCTGTAGCGCCGATACAAACACGGTTTTATAACCAATGTCCTGATATATTTTAGCCACATAGTCCTGCTTTTTACGGCCTTTTACATCCAGCAGGTCCTGCTTGTTAAACACTATTACTGTCGGTATGTGGTAAGCTTCGGCAGTAAGCAAAAAGCGGTCTATAAACCCCGTGCTGGTGCGTGGATTGCCCATGGTAACTATCAGCAGGGCCTGGTCTATATTGGCGGCCAGTATTTGCCGCGCGCCTTTATGCTTGGGCGATGAACGTACAATGTAATTATCGCGCGCTTCTATTTCGCTTATCACCCAGCCGCCTTCATCGCTGCTATCGTTGGTAATGGTAACGCGATCGCCCACGGCAATAGGATTGGTGTCCTTGCTTTCATCTAATCTGAAAATTCCTTTTAAACGCACCTTATACACTTGTGGTGTATTTAAGCCCTCCCCCTGGGGGAGGGTTTGGGTGGGGCTGATTTTTACATCGTACCAGCTACCGGTAGATTTTACAACTACTCCTTTCATTTCAGCGATTGCATGTCTTTAATAATCGAATCTACAATTTTCAAAATTTCATCATGCTGTGGGTGGTCCGCTCTAAAAAGAAAAAGACCTTTAATGTCTAAGCTCTCGTCCATATGAATAGCAAAACCCACCCTTTCAAGATAATTTTCAGAAGTATGTCTGTTAAGCCATTTTGAAAAAAGCAAGTGGCGTGCATTGTGCCTTCCATCAAGGCTTTCATACACTACTACTAAAGCATTTGTTTGTTTGCCAAAGTAAACAGACAGAAAGTGAATAATAGTCGGCTCTATTCTGTCGTCGGAAACAGGTACAGCATTATTGGCTGGCGCGAAACTGAATTCGAAAACGTTTAAGTTAATATGGGGATAGGCACTTATTAATTCCGATCTGGTTTGAAGCCTTATTTCATACGAAATGCCATAGTCAGTTTCAAAAACGTAGCAATTTTCTGTCGGTATGTAAAAAACACTATACCAGTTTTTCAATTGGCACAGATTTTTTCATCAACTCCTTCACGTCTACATTTTTTAACGACTTTTCCCATTCGCGTTTTTCACGAACCATCTTCTTGAAAATTTCAAGATACCTACGACCATTTTGTGGGTCGGGTTTATAATTGTCAATTTTCATAGCCTTACAAATCTACAATAATAGCCGTGTTTATACAACTGTTGGTGGTATGGGCCGCACACTGTGCACCGCCAGCGATATTTCGAGCAGTACCTCCGGGTCTTTTTCCAGCACATTGCCTACCACCAGCATATCGGCACCGGCCAGGCATAGCTGTTCGGCCTGCGCGGCTGTGCGTATGCCACCACCTACTATTACCGGCAGGCTTACCTGTTGCTTAACAGCCTTTACCAGTTGCGGGTTTACCGTGTAGTGCGCTCCGCTGCCGGCCTCCAGGTAAATAAGTTTAAGGCCCAGTTGCTCGCCGGCAAGGGCGGTAGCTACGGCTACATCGGGTTTATCGTTAGGTATGGGCAGGGTTTGGGTTATGTAGCTGGTGGTGCTGGTGCGCCCGCCATCTATCAGCATATAGCCGGTGGGCAGTACTTCTATACCCGCCTGTTTAATAGCGGTGGAGGCGGTTACATGCTGCCCAATCAGGTACTCGGCATTGCGGCCCGAGATAAGGCTTAGCAACAATAGGGCATCGGCCTGTGCGCTTATCTGGTAATTATTGCCGGGGAAAATAACCACCGGTATGGTTGTATGCTGTTTAAGGTACGCTATGGTTGCCTCAAACCTGTTTTGCAACAGCAGGCTGCTACCCACCAAAAACACATCTACCCGGCTGTTAACCGCCAATGCGGCCAGTTGCTGCAAGGTGGCATCGGTGTGCCGGTCGGGGTCTATTAATACGGCCAGTTTGGGTTGGCCGTTAAGCAAGTTTAGGTTTTTAAAAAACATACAGGCGCTACTTGTTGCGTTTTAGTATTTTAGAAGGGTCCTGTCGGGCATCAAAAATATCAGTTACAAAAATTACTCCTTCTATCTCGCAAAATATAATCTTGTAGTTACCGCTCACAATAAATCTGTGTCTGTAACCTAATTCTTTAAGAGAGTTTTCTGTAGTACCTATTGTTGGTAGTCTTTCCAGCGTTTCTATCGAGTCGAAAATTCTGTTTATTATTTCAGAAGCTACTTTTACAGAAACAGTAGCTGAATAATAGTTGTGAATCTCTTTAAGTTGTTGATTGGCAAAAACGGTTAATTGAACCTGCATATTACCACTTTTGAGCCTGCTTTCTTGCTTCGCTTAGCGAAATGGTTCGCCCGCTTTTAATATCCCTTTCCGAAATTTTAGCGCGCTTAACCAGTTCTTCTTTTGTAAAAGGCTGTAAAGCAGATGATTCTCTACTAAGCTTGGCATACTGCAATAGCTGTTTTATTGCTTTGATAACCTCTACATCGGTTATTTCATCAATCTCTTTGTGTAACAGTTTTTTCTCGGTAAGTAAACCCATATGCTGCAATTATGTTTCCAAAGATAGTCTAATCTATCTTAACAATCTATAAGCGCTTAACTGCCCTAAAACGGGTACACCAAAACGGCGTGGCAACAACCAAAAACCCGTCGAATTTTTCGTTAAAAATCTTTTTCCACAGCACAAATTCAAGCCCCGTCTGCGTTTCAAAACATCAGCCCCTTGTTTGCAACAAAACCTGTTTATAAGTGAGATTTTAAAATCGAATTGTGAAAAGTAAGTTCGTTGTAACGCTTTAGCAATTATTCTAAAACACCAATTTACTATTTGACCTAACTTTACAATACAACATTATTATGGCAAGAAAAAATGAAAAAAAGGGATTGAAGTTCGACCGCTTCTTCACCCAGGAAGGAAAGTCGCCATTCGATTTGTTTGAGTACGATTTACGCTCGAGCGTAATACGTAACCCAAAGGGCGACGCTGTGTTTGAAATGTACAATGTAGAGGTGCCAAAGGGCTGGAGCCAGGTGGCAACCGATATTCTTGCCCAAAAGTATTTCCGTAAGGCAGGTGTACCGCAGCCCGATGGTTCGCTGGGCGGCGAAACAAGTATTAAACAGGTGGCACACCGCCTGGCCGATTGCTGGCGTAGCTGGGGCGAGCGCTATGGCTACTTTGCATCGGCTAAAGATGCCGGTGTGTTTTACGATGAGTTGGTTTACTCGTTGTTAGACCAAATGGCGGCACCTAACTCGCCACAGTGGTTTAACACCGGTCTGTATAGCGCTTACGGCATTACCGGTAAGCCACAGGGCCACTACTTTGTAAACCCCGATACCGGTGTGTTAGAGCAATCTACCTCGGCATACGAAAGGCCACAACCACACGCCTGCTTTATCCTGTCGGTAGATGACGACCTGGTTAACGGCGGCGGTATAATGGACCTGTGGACCCGCGAGGCCCGTATCTTCAAATACGGCTCGGGTGTAGGTACCAACTTTAGTAACATACGCGGCGAAGGCGAAAAACTTTCGGGCGGTGGTACTTCATCGGGCCTGATGAGCTTTTTGAAAATTGGCGATGCAGCAGCCGGCGCTATTAAAAGCGGTGGCACTACCCGCCGCGCGGCCAAAATGGTTTGCCTGGATCTTGACCACCCTGAGATTATAGATTTTATAGAGTGGAAAATGAAAGAAGAAGATAAGGTAGCTGCCCTGATAGCTGCTGGTTACGATTCGCACTACGAAGGCGAAGCCTACCGCACCGTATCGGGACAGAACTCGAACAACTCGGTTCGTGTACCTAACTCGTTCTTCCACTCGCTGGAGAAAGGCGAAAGCTGGAACCTGGTAGCCCGCAGCAACAAAAAGGTAATGAAAACTATTCCATCGCGCGAGCTATGGGATAAAATAGCTATGGCTGCCTGGCGCTGTGCCGACCCCGGTATACAGTACGATACTACCATTAACGAGTGGCACACCTGCCCAGAGGATGGCCCTATACGCGCCAGCAACCCTTGCAGCGAGTATATGTTCCTTGATAACACTGCCTGCAACCTGGCTTCGTTTAACCTGCGCAAGTTCTTTAACGATAAAACACTGGAGTTTAACGTAAGCGGTTTCCAACACATGAGCCGTGTATGGACTACCGTGCTGGAGATATCGGTACTAATGGCGCAGTTCCCTTCTAAAGAAGTGGCACAGCTATCGTACGAGTTCCGTACGCTTGGTTTGGGTTATGCCAACCTGGGTTCGGTGCTAATGGTTAGCGGCATACCTTACGATAGTGATAAAGCCCGCGCTTTTGGTGGTGCTATCACCGCTATCATGACCGGTGTGGCTTACAAAACATCTGCCGAGATGGCGGCTGTGTTAGGGCCGTTCCCTGCTTACGAAAGAAACAAAAAACACATGCTGCGTGTAATGCGTAACCACCGTTTGGCGGCTTACAACGCACCGGCTACCGATTACGAATCGCTTGAAATTAAACCGGTGGGCATCGACCCTAAATTCTGCCCCGATTACCTGCTGAAAGCTGCTACCACTGCGTGGGATGAAGCACTGCAACTGGGCGAAACATACGGCTACCGCAATGCACAGTCAACCGTTATTGCGCCAACCGGCACCATAGGCCTGTTAATGGATTGCGATACTACCGGTGTAGAACCAGACTTTGCATTGGTTAAGTTTAAAAAGCTATCGGGTGGCGGTTACTTTAAAATAGTAAACGAGTGTGTGCCGGCTGCTCTGGAAAACCTTGGCTACAACGCTAAAGAAATTGATGCGATTGTGAAGTACGCTAAAGGTGCCGGCTCGTTAGTTGGTTGCCCGCATATCAACGCCGAATCGCTGAAAGCAAAAGGCTTTACCGCTACCGATGTAGAGAAAATAGAAGGCGGCCTGGTAGCTGCGTTCGATATCAGCTTTGCCTTTAACGTTTACGCCCTGGGCGAAGAAACCCTGCAACGTTTAGGTTTTACCGATAAGCAATACAACGCTACTAACTTTAACCTGCTGCGCGAGTTGGGTTATAGCAAAGAAGAAATAGAAGCCGCCAACGAATACGTATGCGGTACTATGACCGTAGAAGGCGCCCCTTACCTGAAAGAAGAGCACCTGCCGGTGTTCGACTGCGCTAACAAGTGCGGTACCAAAGGCGTACGCTACATCCACCCGCACGGCCACATCCGTATGATGGCTTCGGTGCAGCCGTTTATCAGCGGTGCTATATCTAAAACCATTAACCTGCCTAACGAGGCTACCGTTACCGATATACAGGAGTGCTACGAACTATCATGGCACCTGGGCTTAAAAGCCAACGCCCTGTACCGCGACGGATGCAAACTTTCGCAGCCGCTTAGCAACAAAAAAGACGAAGACAAAGAAGATACCAAAGAGGTTGCTAAAACCGAAACTGCCAAACCAGCCACCGAGGGCGAGTTTAGCAAGCTAACACCAGAGGAAGTGCTGGAGGCTGCCCGCATACTAATGCAGGAAAGTACCGACACTAACTTTATGCGCGAGCTATCGAGCATTGTAGAGCGTAAAAAGCTGCCTAACAAACGCCGTGGCTTTACGCAAAAAGCAAAAATTGGCGGCCAAACCGTATTTGTGCGCACCGGTGAGTACGACGACCAAACCCTGGGCGAGATATTCATTGATATGCACAAAGAGGGGGCTTCGTTCCGCTCGCTGATGAACTGCTTTGCTATATCAGTATCGATAGGCCTGCAGTACGGTGTGCCGTTAGAGGAGTTTGTAAACAAATTTACCTTTACCCGCTTTGAACCTAGCGGCATGGTAGACCACCCGAACATTAAAAATGCCAGCTCAATAGTGGACTATATCTTCCGCCTGTTGGCATTCGAATACCTGGGCCGTACCGACCTGGTACACGTTACCCCAAGCGAGCTAAGCATGCGCGAGCGCAGCGCTATGGATTTGACTACCGAAATTTCGGAAGAGCCGATAGAGAAAAAGCCATTGCCGCAACACCCCGAAATGAAAAGCAAACCAGCCGAAATAAAGGTAGAGCGTAAAATAAGCCTGGCCAATAACTCGATGAGCGCGTTTAACAAAGCCGCCGGCGATATGATGGGCGATGCCCCACCATGCAATGTTTGCGGCAACATTACGTTAAGAAGTGGAACCTGCTATAAATGCTTAAACTGCGGTAACAGCATGGGTTGCAGCTAACCCATTTAAAAATACGCAGGAGTTACCCACTGTAGTAGCTACCTGCAACAAACACAAAGCCCTCCGGTGTTCCGGAGGGCTTTTTTGACCGATTAACTTAAACCAAAAAAATATATGGAGTATTATAAAGTGCTGAAGGGGAAGAGTGAAATTATTTTAGAAAAGATAACAGAAGAAAAAGCATTGGAAGAAACTTCTTTTATTCGAATTTTGGATCGTAAAAATTCGAATGGAAGTATTCGAGAAGTTGATATAATTTTTGAAGGGAGATCCGGTTTTTTCATCTTAGGAAACTTTACAGTTAATAATCTTTCATTGTTTGTAGAAGAAAAAACAATTTACGCACTGGTAAAGGATGGAAACGACCAGTTTCTAAATTACCGCTACTGTAAGGAGTTCTTTACAGGTAACAATGCGGGTGAGATAATTGCTCATCTATTAAATGTTATTGCTGAAAAGACTAAAGGTAAAGCCGAATGGAGAGAAATAAAAGATGATTTTTTTCTTGAGCAAGTTAAAGCAAGATTGATCATTGATTGGGCTGGTAGAGCATTTGTATTTCCTGAAGAATAGTTTTCGGTGATAGGAGTTGCCACAATACAAATATTGTGGGCTTTGAGAGCTTAAAAAATTAAGAAATGGATATTGATTCATACGTAAAGACTAAAAGGCTTGAAATTGGTACGTATGTTTCAAAAAAGAAGATTATTTATCTTGATACCAACTATTGGCAAAAATTAAAAAAGCAAGAAGAAGATATTTACAAAGACATTTTAGCAAAATCCATTCGACTTGTAGCATCAAATAAATGTATTTTCCCTTTTAGTGAAGCTATATTCTGGGAAATTTTCAAACAAAGCGATATAGCTTCCTTAAAACGGACTAGTAACTTAGTAGACGAACTTTCTCAAGGAATTTCTTTGATTACTAGTAAGGAGTTGTTGAGTTTAGAATTCAAACATTTTATCAGATCAAGGACACAAAAAAATGTCCATGATTTGAACGAGTTGGTTTGGACTAAATTGTTTTTTGTTGTTGGGAATGGGCTGCCTATGCCGACAGATGAAGCACTATTTGTTTCTTTTTATGAATTCATCAGTAAACTTTCTTTATCAGATGTAATCTCTATGATTGAGGAAGGTGGAAATTTCGAACCCCTTATACACAAGGATAACGTCAACCGAATGAATGAAGAAAAGGAAAAGTATAGAAATGAAAATAGCACATTTGATGCGTTATTTATTTCAGAACTTATTGGCTGTGTAGATATTCATAAAGGGATATTAGGGGACGCTATGGTGCAGATGTATTATAAGGATACGGGAAGAATGCCTGAGCAAAATTATGACTACGAAAAGAATGCAGAACAACTAAAAATACTTATTTGTAATGGCTTTAAGTTAGGAAAAATCATTAAGGAACTTCCTTCCTTGCATATACTACCAGAGTTGTTTGCTTCAATGAGATGGAATAGGGATAGAAAGTATAAAGACGGTAATGATACTATGGACACGTTACATGCCTCATTTGCACTTCCTTATTGCGACTTCTTTTTCACCGAAAAGGAATTAAAAACAATGATTATTCAGAGGAAATTGGATAGTAGATATAATTGCGTAGTAGAGAGCAATCCAAAAGAGGTCTTGAGAATTTTAAATTCATTTTAATGATTATTATTTAATACTTTCTGACGCAATAGTCAAAGAGATGCTACTATAATCATATGAATTACCTGGTAGAAATAAAAAATGGTCCTGAGTCGAAGCCGCTGTTCGATTACCTGCGCACATTGAAGTATGTAAAGGTGATATACGAAAACAAAGGCACATATCACTTTACCGAAGAGGAAATGGCATTGCCCATGCGCAAAAAGCCAACTAAAAGTGAACCGAATGAGTTTTTAGATCGTAAACAAGGCAAAAGGCGCTGGTGTAAAAACAGTTCGTAAAAGAGCGCCTGGCAATCTTGCTAAAAAGCGAAAAAAATAACCAAACAACGTTCAAACAAAAAACGGGCTATCGTATTTTAATACAATAGCCCGTTTTTATTTGAACAGTAAGTTTTATTTCTCGTCCTCTACGCTGCCTTTTTTCCAGTAGCGGCGGGCCTCTTTAGGTTTGTTTTTGTAGCTAAGCGGAAAGCTGCGCGATATGGTAAAGCCTAAGCGGAACGCGCCCTGTGCCCAGTTGGCGGTGTTGTAGGGCAGAAAATCATTCTCCAGCAAACCGCGGGTATTGGTAAAGTTAACATGGAAAACGTGGCCGCCGGTTTCGGCCTCAAAGCCTATGTGCAGGTTGGGGTAGTAGGCTGCGTTTTTAATACCGCGCACCATCGGAAAGTACTCGCGGCCACCTACGCCCGGTTTAATAATGGGTAAAAAGTACTCGAATATCAAGCCGTAGCGTTTAGAGAATTTGGTACGTGCCGATAGGCCCAGAAAGAACATGCCGTTTTTATCGTTATACGCTACCTGGTTGCG
>JBJOOW010000158.1:0-5083 GCA_046051095.1 Bacteroidota bacterium
AATGAATTAGGCCTTATTGCACTAAGGCCAGAACGGCAAAATGCAAAGTTCTTCTTAGGGGGACATAGTGATCATCAAAACAGATTAGCTGAAAGTGTAGTTTGCGCCTTACGATTGAAGCCAGGTGAATACGATGTAAGTGTAGATTTTGACTACCTATTTCCAACACCAGATATGGATCCCGCTTATAAATATCTTTTAGAACTAACAAAAAATAGTAGGTTCGTTACTTTAACAAATGGGAAAATAAATTGCTTCCATTATTAAGACGAAGTAATGTTGTTGGTAAAGATCTAATCTTCAATAAAACCAAATGGTGTTCTCTACGCCCTAGCCGACTAAAGATTAATGAAGCATATAATTTCTTCAATAAGCTGGTTCGATAACTCGGCCACCAGCTCCACAACTTAAAAAGCCCCGCAATGCGGGGCTTTTTCGTTTTTAGGATGGTATGAAAAATGCGCCGGGCTCAATAAAATATAGTGAGGAACACCTAATGGAACAAATAAATAAACGAAACTGCATGAGCCACACAGCAACTAATTTTTGAGCTAAACAGCAATTAGCCTGTGCTGCCGCTTACCTACTTTTGCGTCCATCGCAATAATTACCTTGCATGTACTTGATATTTAATTACCCAAAGGCGACTACGATGAATTGACCTCTAATCATGTCTCACATTGCTCTGTATTTAAACTTAATCGACCTTTGTACCGTTGCTACCTGTTTTGCGTTCTGCTCATTGGTTTTAAAAGGCACCGGTTAAATACACAATTTTAAAACCACAATAAAAAAATCAATCAAAAAATGAATATCGCACTTTGGATAGCACAGGCAACAATATCGCTCACACTTATTTTAGGTGGATTTATGCGTGCATTTGCACCCGGCAAATTGCCCTTCAAATGGATTTCTGAAAACCCAAACCTCAATATCTTTACAAGCATTTTAGATATTTTGGTGGGTATCTGCTTAGTATTACCTGCGCTGTTGCATATAGACCCAATGATAGCTGTTTATGCTGCAATTACAGTTGTAGCAATAATGATTGGTGCAGTTATCTTTCACATTTCCAGAGGTGAAGCGAAAGACATCGGGTTCAACATTTTTGTTTTGATTGTAGCCGTATTTATAGCTTATGGCAGAATGTATTTAGTTCCGTTTTAAAAAACCGGGCATAAAATGAAAAAAACAACAGAAATAGACTTTGACAACTTAGTAGTGTTATGCCTGTTTGAAAAGTACCGGAAACACGAAGAGCTTGTTTCTGAACATTTACTTGGCATACAAATTTCGGGAGAAACGCAAATTCAGAATTACGAAAAGACAGTTTCTTTCAAAGAAGGCACGTTTATGTTGTTACGCAAAAATCAGTTGATGCGTGCCGTAAAAATTCCTAACAAGAATGGAGAATATAAATCGGTGTTAGTATTTCTGAACGAAAGTGTATTGCGTAAATATGCCTTAGAGCATAAATTTTACGAACAAAAGAGGTACACAGGAGAAACAATAAAGGCTCTTAAACCTGACCCGTTTTTAAAAGGATATTTTACCTCTATACTTCCCTATGTCGGGAGTTCAATCAAACAAACAGATTCACTTTTCAATATTAAAACTTATGAAGCCATAGAATTATTGCTGAAACAAAACCCTAAACTTAAAGCATTGCTTTTCGATTTCAGTAAACCATATAAAACAGACCTTGAAAAATTTATGGTGCAGAATTTCAAATTCAATGTTCCGCTTACACAATTTGCAGCTCTTACCGGTAGAAGTGTTGCGGCATTCAAAAGAGATTTTAAAACCACTTTCAACCAATCTCCCCGACAATGGCTACAAGACAAAAGGCTGGATGAAGCATATCGTTTAATTAAAAATAAAAAGCAAAACCCACCCGACATTTATCTTGAACTGGGCTTTGAAAACCTGACACATTTTTACAGAGTATTCAAAAAGAAATTTGGACTAACGCCTGCTGAACTAAAAAACAAAGCAAAGCAATAGTTACAGCTACCACATAAATGATTGGTGAACCAGCGTTTGCATTGGGTTTTGAATGTTCTATACAATAGCATTGCTAATTTATAACCTTAGCTATTCGCTACACTCCTCCTAAACCTTGCCGGTGTATGGCCGGTTGTAGCTTTAAAAACACGGTTAAATGCAGCTTCTGACTGGTAACCCACCTTAGCAGCTATTACGCTGATGTTATCGTTGCTTTCGGTTAGCAATTGCTGCGCACGTAAAACACGCCAACCGGTTAAATAAGCCAGTGGCGTTTCGCCAACCAGATTTTTAAAAACTTTACAGTACAGCGAGCGCGACATGCCTACCTGTTGTGCCAGATGTTGTAGTTTAAAATCTTTTTCGTATTGCTGGTGCATTATTTGTAACGATGCGCTTATACGTGGGTGTTTAACTGCCAGCAGCACTCCTTTTTTAATATTTGCCTGCTGTAAATAAGCGCGGATAATAAGTATGAAAATAATTTCGGCCAACCGGCCCAGTATAATATTGGCACCAGCGCGGTTGGCAACAAGTTCTTCGTTCATAAAGGCACCCACGTTTTGCATCCAGGTACTTAGCGCCATTTGTTTATTATCCAGGCGTATTACATCGGGCAGCGATTTAAAAAAGGGGTGGCGGTTAGCGTCGGTAAATTCAAAGTGCCCTCCTATTAATATAGTTTCGTGTTGCCTGTCGCCATTTAAAAACATAGGCTTGCCGCTACGTAACGACGCCACGTATTGCGCCGAGGGCACACAGATGCTGTTAGGTTCGCCGCTTATTAAGTGGCCAGAGCCATGGGGCACAAAAACAAAATCGCCTTCGTTTACTTTTATTATACGCCTGCCCGGTATTTTTATGTAACAACTACCTTTTAGTACCCGCCAGAACTGGGAGTTGTCATCTTGCGCTACTGCCACGCCCCAAGGTTTAGTAAAATGTGTTTTCTGATAAACAACACCCTTTAGTTTTATACTATCTAAAATATAGCTAAGTGTATCCATGCTGCTAAAATAGGGACGATTGAGCAAAAAATATGGATTATACAGCACTAACCGTACACTTAGCTGCTTTATGTTTGCATTAAAATTAAAGCAACATGACCACACAACAAGTAGCCGACCGTTATTACGAACTGGCACAACAAAACAAATGGAACATTATTATTGAAGAACTTTACAGCCCCGATGTGGTAAACCGCGAACCTGAACATGCTATAGCAATGGGTATACCTACATTAACCACAGGCTTACCTGCTGTGCTTGCCAAAAGTGCCGCCCGCCGCACCTTGATACAGGAAGTACATGCACAGTATTGCACCGAACCGGTAGTGCGGGGTAATTTTTTCAGCACCGCCATGGGCAGAGATATGACCTTTAAAGACGGGCGCCGTGTGCAACCCGAAGAATTAGCCATTTTTGAAGTGAAAGACGGTAAAATAGTTTTAGAGCAGTTTTTCTATTAACAAAAACGATAACCGGCATCTACCCTATAAAACACAAACGCCCTACATGCAGGGCGTTTATGTTTTGTAGCAATTACATTCGGAGAACAGACTGCATTGTTAACTTAAAAAAGTAGGTAAAGATAAACAACCGAATAATGGCAAATCATATTAAACACTATTCAATATGACACATATAATACTATTATTTAATATAAATTATATTACTCAATATGCGATTGCAACAGGGTATTAACATTATAGGGTTAGGGGTATTAACATTGGATTTTGCAAGCCATTAAAAATTAGACATTTACGCAGGCAGGGTATTAACATGGTATTGCAATGGCATAAAAAAGGCCCCTTTTAAGGGGCCTTTGTATGTAGTAAATTTTAGCAGTGTATGCAGGATAATAATGACAATATATTTGTTTAGCTTTACAATACAGTAAACATAACTTTATGCTACGCATGTTCATCCCGGTTTTATTAATAGTGCTGTTTATTTTCTGGACCTTCTATCACGTATTTATTAAAAGAGACATAAAGCAGCACATAAACGATTTGTATGCCGGGCTTACCTTTACAGGTTTATGGGCTTTTATTTATTTTATGTTATTGAAGTAACTATAGCAGCAGCGCTAAATGCTATGCGCTTTGTTAATACATAGCTACAAGGCCGGATATGGCCATTGCCATATTACAATAAGATAAATAAACTAAGGCATGCCCCTTTTTAAAACGGGGTTGGATTTGCTACCTTGGCCGCATGAAAATTGGGATAATACGTGAAGAGAAGTTTCCGCGCGATAGCCGCGTGCCGCTTACACCAAGCCAGTGTAAATTTTTAATGGAACGCTACGAAGATATACAGGTAGTAGTACAGCCCTGTAAGTATCGCTGCTTTACAAACGAGGAGTTTGAATATCAGCATGTGCCCCTACAGGAAGACCTGAGCGACTGTGATATACTAATGGGTGTAAAAGAAGTGCCAGCCCATTTACTGCTACCCGGCAAAACGTATTTGTATTTTTCGCATGTAATAAAAAAACAGCCTCACAACCGTAAAATGCTTAAAACCGTACTTGATAAGAAAGTACGCTTGATAGATTACGAGTGCCTGAAAGACCGTAAGGGCAAACGTATTATAGCCTTTGGCCGCTGGGCTGGTATAGTTGGAGCTTACCATGCTATACGTATGGTGGGATTCCGCACCAGCATGTTTCGCCTGCGCCAAATGGTAGATTGCCTGAACTTTGCCGAGGCACAAAAGGAACTGGAGAAAATGGAGTTGCCTAACTATAAGATAGTGCTAACAGGTACTGGCCGGGTAAGCGAAGGCGCAGCCTTTATGCTGGACGTAATGAAGATAAGAAAGGTATCGCCCTATAACTTTTGCTATAACGAGTTTGACGAGCCTGTGTATACGCAGTTGCAATCGGCCGATATGTTTTATAAAGATGGCCAGGATAAGTTTGATAGTAACGACTACCACGCCGACCCGAAGCAATACAAAAGCAGTTTCTATCCGTTTACCAAGGTAGCCGATGTATTTATCAACGGCATATACTGGGATACACGTATGCCTGTTTTCTTTACCAAAGAGCAAATGAAAGCATCGGATTTCAGGAT
>JBJOOW010000159.1:0-9026 GCA_046051095.1 Bacteroidota bacterium
CAGCAGTATCTTACAGATATAATAATTAACAATCCTGCTTTTGTCTGTTTTCATAAACTTTACTCATTTTTACGGTATGAAGAATGCCTTACTCTCCCTTTTAGCAATTCTGGCTTTTATAATTGCTAACGCACAAGCCCCCAAAAACCGGGTAATTAGCCTACCGGTAGAACGCAACGGCATACAGTTAAGGCAACCCTGGGTAGGCGGTATGAACTCTCCCCAGTTTTCGCCTATCGATTTAAACGGCGATGGATTTAAAGATCTGTTTGTATTTGACCGTATAGGCGATAAAGTACTTACCTACACCAGTAACGGTACCGGTGGTGCCAACACCTACGATTATGCACCGCAATACGAAGCCCTTTTCCCCGATTTTTTTGCATGGGCTCTGGCACGCGATTATAACAACGATGGCATTGCCGATATGTTCGTGCACGTAAACTCGGGCATTGGGGTATTTAAAGGCAGCATGCAAAACGGCTACCTGCATTTCGATACAGTAAGCAACCTGCTGTTATATACCGATGCCCCCTACACAGTAAATATCTGGACAAACATATCGGATATTCCGGTTGTAACCGATGTAAACTTCGACGGCGATATGGATATACTAACCTATGGTGTATTTGGTGCCGGTGTAGAGTACTACGAAAACCAGACAGTAGAAAACCCGGGCAATCCATCGTTTGTTATGGATTCACTTAAATACCTGAACCAAACATTGTGCTGGGGCAATTTCCGTCAAAGCTCGGTAAGTAACTCCATAGCGCTTAACGTAAGTTGCAAAGGCGATGGCGAAGGCGGAACAATTATTGTTGAAGGCAGCGACCGCCACTCTGGTAACACCATCTATAACTTCGACCACGATAACGACCACGATGTGGACCTGCTGAACGGCAACATTGGTTACGATAACCTGATGTTTTTACAAAACGGAGGCGACAGCACTTATGCTAATATCACCAACTGGGATTCTATTTTTCCCGAGTGTGGAACACCAATACTAATGCCCACCTACCCTGCTGCCTATGGTGTAGATATTAATAACGACGGGCTGGAAGACCTGATGATTTCGCCCAATGTAGGTACCAACGGCGGCCGCGATGTAAAGAACGTGCTGTGTTATAAAAACGTAGGTAACCAGCTTTGCAATTACGAATACCAGAGCGACTCGTTTATTGTAGCCGATATGATGGATTTTGGCACCGATTCTAAACCGGTGTTTACCGATATGAATGGCGATGGGCTGATGGATATTGTGGTGGGTAACTATGGCTATTTCAGGCCATACCAAACCTACAAAGGCACATTGGCTTATTACGAAAACATAGGCACCGCAACCCAACCACGGTTTAAAATGAAAACGGAGGATATGGACAGCCTTAGCAGTTACCTGCTGGTAGGTATACACCCTGCCTTTGGCGACCTGGATGGCGATGGCAATAAAGATATGGTAGTGGGCGAACTAAATGGCTACCTGCACTACTTTAAAAATGCCGGTGGCACCATTGCCGACTACCCGGCTATGACGAGCCCTCAGTACTTTAATATAGATGCCGGCCAATACAGCACCCCCTTTATCTACGACCTTAACGGCGACTCATTACTGGATATACTGGTGGGCCGTAAAGATGGTAAGCTAAGCTACTACTGGAACATGGGCACACGCACCAATCCGGTTTTCCATAAAGATTCGGTTAACGCATACTTTGGTGGTATTAACGTTACACTGCCGGGCTATACCGAAGGCTACAGCCAGCCATTTATTTGGAACGATGGTACCGGTACACTTAAATTGTTTGTAGGCTCTAACCGCGGTAGCATTTTCCAATTTGCAATAGACCCTGCCAAACTACGTAGCGGTACGTTCGCTGTAATTGATACGGACTTTCTGGGCCACGACCTTGGCACACGTGGTACCATCAACATAGCCGATATAAACGGCGATGGATTAATGGAATACCTATCTGGCAACTCGCGCGGCGGACTTATCCTCCACTCCGACTCTGTTTGGGACCCGGGAACCACGCTAAGTATACAAACTTTGCAGCCCCTACAAAATCAGCTTAAGGTATACCCTAACCCAGCCCGCGATTATATTACCTGCGTGCTGGAAGGCACCGACCTTACCAACGCACAGGCCGGCATATTTAATGTTGTAGGCGCACGTGTTGCCACCGATTTAAAAATAACCGGCAGCCGCATTACACTTAACACCAGCGAACTTGCTACCGGTTTCTACATCGTGCGTGTGGTTAACCAGGGCAAAGTATATACAGCAAAAGTGCTTATAGAAAAGTAGGCTACGATTGCTCTACTATTATTTAAAACTGACGATTAAACACAAACCCTTTAGGGTTTGCTTATAGAGTGGTATTTCATTCCATTGGCAGCCCTATCCTTTAGGATAGGACATAAAACACAAACCCTTTAGGGTTTGCTTACAGAGTTGCATTTCATTCCATTGGCAGCCCTATCCTTTAGGATAGGCTATAAAACACAAACCCTTTAGGGTTTGCCAACAGAGTTGTATTTAATTCTATTGGTAGCACTATCCTTTAGGATAGTGCACTAAAACCTACCCTCTAACTCACGTTGTTCATCCTCAAAAGACCTACTCCGGTGATGCTCCTCCTGATTATCGATGTACTTGTTTACTATATCAAAATGCGATTCGCTAACCGACACCGCATAATACTCATTTTGCCAAACCAGCATCTCAGGTAACTCCAGGTTTCTGTTCGCCCAATATGACGATTCGCCTTTAATGAGATTAATTACCTGCGCTACAGATTGCGTAGCTGCCAAAGTAAAAAAGCAATGCAGGTGGTCTGCATCACCATTCACATTGTGCAGTTGTATTTCCTTACTAACAGCGTTAGCATGTATATGCTGTATAAGCAAATGCTTGTTTGCTTTATCAAGCACACGGCTGCGGCCTTTAGTTGACCATACTGCATGAATTAGAATACGGGTGTACGACATATATAAGTATGTAAATATAAATAGCCCCGCCATAAATGGCAGGGCTATTAAAAAGGAATATATTTATCAAGCGCCCTAAAGGGCGCTAAATCTAAATCAGTTGTGTTACACCAGTTCTACCACCACAGCGCTGGCACCACCGCCACCGTTGCATATACCTGCACAGCCGGTTTTACCGCCTTTGTGTTTTAGTACCGATAGCAGCGTTACTATAATACGTGCACCGCTTGCACCCACAGGGTGGCCCAGCGATACAGCACCACCAAACACGTTAACCTTAGCAGGGTCAAGGCCCAGTAGTTTGGTGTTAGCCATAGTTACGTTGCTGAACGCCTCGTTAATCTCAAAGTAGTCTACATCTTTTATATCCTTACCTGCTTTTGCCAATGCCTTAGGCATTGCAAGTGCCGGTGAAGTTGTAAAATCATCTGGTGCCTGTTCGGCATCGCCGTAACCGGTTAGTTTGGCTATTGGTGTAAGGCCAAGCTCTTTTACTTTTTGTCCGCTCATTAAAACCACAGCAGCAGCGCCGTCGTTTATTTTGCTGGCGTTAACAGCAGTTACGGTACCATCTTTACCAAAAGCTGGTTTTAGGGTAGCAACTTTATCAGCACGTAGCTTTTTATACTCCTCATCTTCTTTTACAAATGTCGATTCGCCACGGCCAGCTATTTCTACATCAAACAACTCATCGCTAAAGTGGCCGTTTTTATAAGCCTCGGTAGCGCGGCGATAGCTTTCCAGTGCAAACGCATCCTGGTCTTCGCGCGTAAAGTTGAATTTTTTAGCACAACGGTCGCCACTGTTACCCATCATCTCTTTGGTATAAGGGTCTTGCAGCGCATCGCGTACAATAGCATCCAGCAACTCGGCGTTACCGTAGCGGTAACCACCACGGCCACCGGCCATCATGTAAGGGGCGTTGGTCATGCTTTCCATACCACCGGCTACTACTACATGTTTATCGCCAAGCATTATCGACTGGGCTGCATAAATAATAGCTTTCATACCGCTGGCGCAAACCTTGTTAACGGTTGTGCAGGTAGCATTGGCATGCACTCCGGCAGCTAATGCAGCCTGGCGGGCAGGTGCCTGGCCGGTATTGGCCTGTATTACATTACCCATTATAACCTCCTCTACATCGTTACCGGTTATGCCGGCACGTTCAATTGCTTTTTTAATGGTTTGGGCGCCCAATTGTACTGCCGATAGCTGGCTAAGTACGCCGCTCATGCTACCGATAGGGGTGCGTGCTACGCTTACAATATATACTTCGTTCATTGTTACTGATTTTTGTGGCGCAAACCTACATGAATTTATAGAATAGCAAAATGCCTGTTAATTAGTTATTAACGCATATTGGCACAGTGTTGGGTAATTAGAAATAAAAAGTAATTTGCGATACAAAATCCAGAAAAATATGAAAATGACCCCCCTTATGATGATGCTGTTTGTACTGGCTGTGCTGGTGTCAGATGCCCAGACTACCATTAACGGCGTTACCCTGCCTGCATCGGTTAAAAACGGTACTACCGAACTGGTACTAAACGGTGGCGGTATACGTAAAAAACTATTCTTTAAGCTATATACAGCAGGCCTGTACGTACAGGCTAAAACCAAAAGCGCCGCCGATGTGGTAAACAGCGATAAACCCGTAGCGTTCCGCCTTACTATTACCAGCAGTGTAATTAACAGCGGTAATATGAGCGAAGCCATACAGGAAGGTTTTGGCAAATCGCTGAAAGGCAACACCGCCCCGCTGCAACCTAAAATTGACCAACTGGTTAACACCTTTAAAAGCGAAGAGATAAAAGAGGGCGATACCTTCGAACTGTTTTATGTGCCCGGCGAAGGTGTAAAAGCATCTAAAAACGGTAAGCTGAAAGCCACCATTCCCGGCCTCGATTTCAAAAAGGCACTGTTTGGTATCTGGCTAAGCGACGACCCCGTTGATGCCGACCTGAAAGCAGGTTTAATTGCCGGCTAATATTTCAACCAACTTCTTAAAAAAGCCATTGCTGTTGCAATGGCTTTTTTATTGCTACTGTATGATATTGAACAGAACAGCTACGCATTTCGGCGGGTTTTGCGTTATTCGTACCGAAATTGAGGATTATGGCATATAACATAGAGAAGTTTATTGATGAGGCACTGGCCGAAGATATAGTTGATTATAACGGCCTAATACCCACCGGCGACCATTCATCGCTGGCCTGCATACCGGGCCACCAGGATGGTAAGGCTAAACTACTTTGTAAAGCCGAAGGCATACTTGCCGGCGTAGAACTGGCCGAACTAGTTTGCAAGCGTGTTGACCCTAACATGCGTTTAGAGATTATATTGAAAGATGGCGCCGCTATTAAAAAAGGCGACATAGCCTTTTATGTATACGGCGAAGTAAAAGCCATACTGCGCGCCGAACGCCTGCTGCTTAACTTTATGCAACGCATGAGCGGCATTGCCACCCACACCGCAAAGTTTGTAGCGGCTGTAGAAGGCACCGGCACCCGCATACTCGACACACGCAAAACCACACCCAACCTGCGCTATTTCGAAAAATGGGCGGTACGCATAGGCGGCGGACATAACCACCGCTACGGCCTGTACGATATGATAATGCTGAAGGATAACCACATAGACTTTAGCGGCGGCATAGAAAAAGCTGTGCTAACAGTAAAACAGTATCAGCAAAAAAACAACCTTAACCTGCCGGTAGAAGTTGAAACCCGCAACCTGAAAGACGTGGAGGAAGCCTTACGCGTAGGTCATATCAACCGTATTATGTTCGATAACTTTACGCCCGATGTAATGAAACAGGCGGTGCAACTGGTAAACAAACAATACGAAACAGAAGCCAGCGGCGGCATTACACTGGATACAGTGCGCAGCTATGCCGAAACCGGTGTCGATTTTATATCGGTGGGTGCATTAACCCACTCGTCGGCCAGCCTCGATTTAAGCCTGAAGGCGTTTTAAAACAATTTATTAATTTTCGGTATAGTTACCGGCCCCTACAGGGGCTTGTGCAATAACCGTTTACTAAGTACTATTGCCCCCAATGGAACTACCCACCAAAAAGAAGATAATGTTTATTATAAACCCCATCTCGGGCGTTTATAAAAAGAAGAATGTGCCTGAAAAAATTGCCCGGTATATAGATTACGTAAAGTACGATTACACCATCCGTTTTACCCAATATGCCGGCCATGCCAGCCTTATAGCCCAACAGGCTGTAGAGGAAGGCTACGACATATGCGTAGCCGTGGGTGGCGATGGTAGTATAAACGAAGTAGCCCAAAGCCTGGTAGGCACAAAAACTGCACTGGGTGTAATACCCTATGGCTCGGGTAATGGTTTTGCCACCCACCTTAAAATACCTGCCCGCGATGTAGAGGGCGCTATCAAAGTACTTAACTCTGGCAAGGCTGGTAAAATAGACCTTGTAAAATCTAACCTGCGCTACTTTGTTAGCAACGCTGGCTTTGGTATCGACTCATCGGTAGCCCGTAGGTTTCACCACCATAAAATACGTGGCCTGGCAAGCTATGCCTGGGCAATAGTTAAAGAACTACTCTTCTACTTTCAGCCCTTCCATGCCAAAGTAGAGATTGATGATATTACCATAGAACGGGACTTCTTTCTGTTTACCGCATTTAACGCCAACCAGTATGGTTACGATTATGCGGTGTTCCCTTTCACAAGTATGAAAGACGGTATAATGGATGTGATTGTAATGAACCGCTTTCCGCTATACAAACTGTTTTATATAGTTGGCTGCCTGATGCTTAAACGTGCCGATTTGATAAAAGAAGCCGAATCGTACCGGGCAAAAAAAATTGTAATACACGGCAATAAAAAAATGGTTTACCAGTTCGATGGCGACTCGGTTATTTCGCACGACGACCTGACCTTTGAAGTAATACCACAATGTATTGATGTAATGATGCCCGCTAACCTTAACGCTTACTAATACCAGTACCATGTTACCTAAGGATGATAAAAACCGCGTAGTATTTTCTACCAATCCCGATTTTAAACAACAGGAAGAAAGCAACGAACAAGAAACCCTTGCCCCTGCTCAGCAAACCTTGTACATAGCATTAGACCGGTTGAAAGGTGGCAAAATAGCCACCATAGTAGAGAACTTTATTGGTACTGCTAACGACCTTGAAACACTTGGCAAACAACTAAAAAACAAATGCGGCAGTGGTGGTACCGTTAAAGATGGCATTATACTTATACAGGGCGAGCACCGCGATAAAGTAATAGGCATACTGCAAACCATGGGCTATAAAACAAAAAAGAAAGGCGGGTAAATACCCGCCTTTCTTTTTACTATATCATATGCTTCTCGGCATGGTAGCTGCTTCGTACCATAGGCCCGCTCTCTACATAACGGAAACCTTTAGCCAGTGCAATCTCTTTGTATCGTGCAAAATCCTCAGGCGTAACATAGCGCTGTACCGCCAAATGTTTGCGGGTAGGCTGCAAATATTGCCCCAGGGTTAATATATCTACTTTGCTGGCGCGCAGGTCGTCCATTGCATCAAACAGCTCTTCGTCTGTTTCGCCCAAACCAAGCATTATACCGCTTTTGGTTCGCTCTATACCACCATCCTTAAGGCGCAATAAAACCTCCAGGCTACGCTCGTAACGGGCCTGCACACGTACTTCGCGGGTAAGGCGTTTTACCGTTTCCAGGTTATGCGATACTACTTCGGGTTTTACATCAATTACGCGCTGCAGGTTATCCCACATACCTTTAAAATCGGGTATCAGGGTCTCCATGGTTACACCGGGGTTAACCCTGCGTATAGCACGTATGGTGGCCGCCCATATTTTCGAGCCGCCATCGGTAAGGTCATCACGGTCTACCGATGTTATTACAACATGCTTTAAACCCATCAGCTTTACCGAATCGGCTACGCGTTTAGGCTCTGTAATATCTACCTGCTCGGGGTTGCCGGTTTCTACGCTGCAAAACATACACGACCTTGTACAGGTATTACCCAATATCATTAGTGTAGCAGTACCTACACCCCAACACTCAGTTTGGTTCGGGCATTTACCGCTCTCGCAAATAGTATGTAGTTTATGCTGCTCTACATTCTGTTTAACCTCACTAAACTCTTTACCCGAAGGCAATTTTATTTTCAACCAATCGGGCTTTTTAACGCGCTCTGGCTTTTGTACTACTTCAGACATACAGCAAACTTAGCGCATTTTAATGTAAACGTTATAAACAGTAGTTACCAGCTTTTGGCAATAGCCCACAACATCAGCATTGTAAGCGCACTGTAAAAATTTGTTACTTGTTAATAAAATAATTTGTTGCAAAACATTTACAGCCCGTAATGCGTAACGCTTGTTGAAACCCATAACCGAGTATGTCGTTAAGTTTACCCAACATTCAATCAGGCGTAATGCCCGGCGTAGCAAGCGAAGCCGAAGTAAAAAAACACCTGGAAAACAGCGCCGACCAGGATCCACTAACTTATATAGTAGAGGACGATAAAGCCAATAACTTTTTATGCCGTATGACCCTTGAAGAGGTAGGCATTACAAACGTTCGTTCGTTTTTACGTGCCGAAATGGCCATAGCCGACCTAAAGAACATGGTTGAAACCGGCGAAAAATTCCCATCGCTGATACTGTTAGATATTAATATGCCTGCCATGGATGGCTGGGCATTTCTGAACGAGTTCCGCAATTTTCCCGATGTAGCTAAAGCAAAAACTACTATATACCTGTTTTCTACCTCCGACCATCCAAAAGATGTGGAGAAAGCACAGGCATACCCCGAAGTTTTAGATTTTTTGGCCAAGCCACTATCAGAAGAAGTTGCAAATGGACTGAAAGAAAAATACTTTAGCCCGCGAATCGCTGCTTAGGCGATTACGTTATGCGAGCAAAATACCTTCTACTTCTCCTACCCTTCGTACTATTTTACAGTTGTAACAATACCGATAAGCTACCCGTTTACGGCAATAAAATTGCGGTTACCAATAATGGCAAAGTTGATAGCATCGACTTTACCC
>JBJOOW010000160.1:0-2603 GCA_046051095.1 Bacteroidota bacterium
AGTATTATATATATGCTGAAAATTCAGGTACTGGTGTTTTTTCGCCGGAACGGGCCGAGTATGAGTTTTATACGATAGTACCAACTATTGCTAATGCACAATCTTCTCAAATTGTATTGAATGAAGTAGCTCCAAACAATAATACAGGTATTGAAAATGAAAACGGCAAGTTTAAGGACTGGATAGAGATATATAACAATACTGGTCAAACATTAGGCTTGTCGGGTTTGTATCTTACAGATGATGAGGCTGATTTAGCTAAGTGGAATTTCCCCGGCAAATCCATGATAATGCCTTATGAGCATCTGATTGTATGGGCAGATGATCTGGATAAAACATATCTGGATTTACATACAAATTTTAACCTAAGTGGTTTCGGCGATAAGGTATTGCTGACAGACGGAGTAAATATTATTGACAGCGTAAGCTTTGGCAGTACAGCACTAAACACCGGTGTGGGTAGATGTGCTGATGCTACAGGTTCTTTTGCCAATGTAGTTTATCTTACTCCGGCAGCTGTAAATGATTGTAGTTCTGCAGTTAGTGAGTTACAAACGAGTAAGCTGTTATTGTACCCTAACCCCGCAACCAGCTCATTTATAGTAAAAAGTGATGTTGCTGTAACTGAAGTAAATGTATACTCGCTTAGCGGTGAAAGGGTTATATCTTCAGTAGGCAATGTTGTTAATGTAGAAGATATAGCACAGGGTTATTACTTTGTAAATGTTACAACTGCTACTGGTATATGGAAGGGTAGGCTAATTAAAATGTAATATTAATTCGGCATAGTATTCACAATTGTTGTACAAACAACAATTTACCGCAAAAATAGGGCTATACTCCGCAAAATGTTTGTACTAAATAGCTAAAGCGTAATATTTGTATTACGAAAACGGCAAATAGCTAAAACGTTCTAACGTATATAAAAGAGTTTTTTATAGTGTGATGGGGATAAAGGCCGGTGCGGGGGTGCCGGCCTTTTAATTTCCCCTCATAAATGAGAGCATTCGTCGCTAATTCGTAAATGTTATCCAAAGATCGCTCAACTTTGTATAGAAGAAATAATGTAAGAGATAACTAAAACTCAGCGATATGAACAACAAGCCAAGACAAGAAGTGATTAAAATAATCCCATGAGATAACCTTATAGGTTACAACAAAATGGCGCCCGGACGGCGCCATTTTTGTTTTATGTCAATTGCCTGCGTTCGTGGGCTTTAATAAGCCAGTAATACCATATAACACCAATTATGTAGAATGCAACGGTAATAAGGATAATGTTACTGTAAGTAATTCCAGCTTCGCGTAGTACCGAAAATATTTTAGCACTTACAAACCAGCAGCCACTCCATATTGATGCGTTTATCGCTGAAATCATTTCACGGTTGCGTTCGCCTACATAGTTTAATGTTAGCTCACTGGTCATAGGTCCTGCCATGTTCATTAAAGGCTGGCGAAAAGTGAACGATAGTATGGCAACTGTCAGGCCCAGAGTTGTATGGTTGTACCATTCGGTAGTTGCCATAACAAACAGTAGCACCACAGCCAGCGATTGCATAAGCGTAATGGCTACCTGGTAGCCAAATTTTCTCTTTATCTCTGGTATAACTAATGCTGATATGGCAACCAGCGAGAACGTAAACGAGTTCATTAACGAAAAGGCAGGCGCTTCCATGCCGTGCACATCGTGAAAGAAAAGATTGATTACCGGTATAGTAAAACCAGCACCCATGGCTATAATAAAGGTGGGGACTACTGCATGTAAAATCAGTTTCCAATCATAGTCTGAATGGAAGCCTGTAAGCGGCACTTTGGTGCCCAGGTTTTCATTTTCCGGCAACTGTTTTACAAACCATATACCAGCTAAGCCAATGGTTGAATATATGACCAACAGCACCTCTGGATTGAATGATTTACTGAGCAGAGGTAACAAGAAGCTAAACAGTCCCACCACAATGGTAGTTATATTGCCCGCCGAGAAAAATAATGCGATGCTTTCGGTTTCGTGTTCGCGGCTCCCATTAAGCAATATGTAGGGTAATACCAGTATTTGCAGCAATGCAAACGTTATGCCCCACAAGGCCATTAGTATCCGTATTAGTTCGGTGTTATGGGTATGTATGGCAAATATCAGTAGAAGGGCTACAATGGGAGAGGAGATAGCACCGGCCATCATAAACGGTTTTAATTTTTGCCCTTTAGCCAATAACGCCAGAGGTACCGAGCATAGCAATACAGTAAGGTACCGGTTGCCTATCATGCTGGCGATTTCAAAATCTTTAAAGCCATGGTCCAGCATCTGGTAGTTAAGCAACATGGTAAATGCCGAGTTGATTAACTGCAAAAACACATCAGCCATCATCAGGTAAATGATGGCGCGGGGTATAGAAAGGTATTTAGCCAGTGCAGCTCTCACAAGGCAAAAATTACAATTACAATGTTAATGCGTGGTTATAATTATACAGTGTCGGCAAGCCTGGTGTCTATATATGCCGAAATATCGCTTAGCTGGTCGGGTTGGAACCATTTTAAGCCATCATCTTTTTTAAACCAGGTCATTTGCCGTTTGGCGTAATTGCGGGTGTTTTGTTTTATTAGGGCTA
>JBJOOW010000161.1:0-3212 GCA_046051095.1 Bacteroidota bacterium
CAGCTACTACTGCTGTTTTGCAGCTTAACCAACACCTTATCGGCCGCCTGTTTATTAAAACCAAGGGCAATGAGCGCAAATAACGCTTCTTCTTTCATTGTATTGTTTGGCGTTGGCAACAAAATGGCATCGGCCGATAGTTTGCCTACCTTATCTTTCAACTCCAGTATTATCCGTTTAGCCGATTTTGGCCCTATGCCTTTAATGCTTTGTATCATCGCCTCATTCTCGGATAGAATGGCATTTTTAATCTCCTCGGGTTTAAAGGTGCTTAGCATCATACGGGCGGTGGCAGCACCCACGCCCGATACAGAGATTAGTTTTTCAAACAGGTCTTTCTCGGTATCCTCGTAAAAGCCGTACAGGTCGAACCCGCTAACCGATTGGTTTTCGTTTTTTACTACCAGCGATGTATGCAGGCGGCAATCGTCCAGGTGCTGAACACGCTCGTAGGTGTTCAGGCTTATTTTAACCATGTAGCCAATGCCTCCTGTTTCCAGAAAGATATGGGTGGGACTTTTAAACGTAATTTTACCGCTCAGGTACGCTATCATTTTCCTTTTTGTTGCTAATAATTTTTGGCTAACAGCAATGCAAAGGTCCCCCTTCGCGATTACTCTTAACCGCTAACAATTAACTTTTGGTGCTAATGTAACTTTTCAATGGTAGAAAGGTGCGATAGGCGCTGCAGTTTGGGGTTGAGTTTACTAAGAGTTGTATGTTAGTTTGTACAATTAATTAAGGGGTTTGAATTTGCATCATTTTATCGGAAAACGCAAGCAATTTGCCCTCCTGAAACTTATCGGCCAGTAATTGCACCCCTATCGGCAGCTTGTTTTTATCTTCTGCCAGTGGTAACGATATTGCCGGAATACCGGTAAGGTTAGCCAGTACGGTGTATATATCGGCCAGGTACATTTCTACGGGGTTGTCGGTTTTCTCGCCAAACTTAAAGGCTACCGTAGGCGATGTAGGCATTAATATAAAATCGTAGTTGCTAAACAGGCCGCGTATTTTTTCGGTTAGTATGCGGCGTACTTTCTGGGCGCGGCTGTAATACGCATCGTAATAACCCGAGCTAAGTACAAACGTACCCAGCATAATTCGGTTTTTTACCTCTTTGCCAAAACCCTCGGTGCGCGAGCGGCGGTATACCAACTCCATTTTGTCGGTGCCGTTGGCATCGTCAAGGTTTTTAGAGCGGAAACCATAGTGTACCCCATCAAAGCGGGCAAGATTGCTGCTGGCCTCGGCAGTAGTTAGTACATAGTAGGTTGGTATAAGGTACTCCAGCAGGTCAAAGCTTACTTCTTCTACTGTATGCCCATCGGCTTTCAAATTGCTCAGCAGGTTTTCTACAGCGCCTTTTACTTCGCTGTTTAAGCCTTCGCTGTTCATGGTAGATGGAAACACAGCAATACGGGCTTTTTTATCAAAACCCAACTGACTGGCGTAAGCCGGTACCGGTTCCGATGATGATGTAGCATCGTGGTTATCTTTACCCGATATTACTTCCATCAGCAAGGCGCTGTCTTCAACATTATGCGAAAACGGTCCTATCTGATCGAATGAAGAGGCATAGGCAATAAGGCCATAACGCGATACACGGCCATAGGTAGGCTTTAAGCCAACCAAACCACAAAAAGATGCCGGCTGGCGGATAGAGCCACCGGTATCAGAGCCCAGCGATACATGGCACAAATCTGCCTGTACCACTACCGCACTACCACCCGATGAACCACCGGGAACACGGCTGTTATCCTGCGCGTTAAGCACATTACCATAAGCCGAGTTTTCGTTACTGCTACCCATGGCAAACTCATCGCAATTGGTGCGGCCAATAATTATGGCATCTTCGGCCAACAACCTGTCAACCACAGTAGAGTTATACAGCGATGTAAAGCCCTCCAGTATTTTAGAACCTGCCGAAACCTTATGCTGCTTGTAGCAGATATTATCTTTAATAGCAATTACACAACCAAACAGTTTACCGGTAGCAACACCACTTGCCAGTTTTTCATCCAGCTGGCGGGCACGTTCCTGTGCTTCGGTACTGTAAACTTCAAGGTAAGCATTCAGGTGCTTGTTCTCTTCAATACGTTGCAGGTAACCATTCACCAGCTTTTCGCAGGTGGTGGTTCCGGCCTTCAGTTCGCCCTGTACTTGCTTTAGGGTTGGTTTCATGCTATAACTTCAATCGTATTTTTTAAAACTATTGTTACTACACCGGCTGTAAACCAGCTGGCTTATATACCGGCGCTTATGTGTTACTATTTACCCGTGGTTACTACACTTATGCGCTAACCGTTGGCAGAAGCCCCTGTTTTTGTTACCCAAAAACAAAGGCATATACGCACCGGCACAGCGTTATAACTGCTGCCGGGCAATTATGGCTGCCAGCCGGCAGCCGGGCACGTATTACTTGTTCTCTCCGGCGGTTTCTTTAGCGGCCGGTTTGTCTTTCATACCTTCTTCGATCTCCTGTTTCAGGTTAGCCTTGGCCGAGTTAAACTCGCGTACGCCCTGGCCAATACCGCGCATCAATTCAGGTATTTTTTTGCCACCAAACAACAACAGCACCACTACTATAATCACAATCACCTCTGGTGTGCCTAATCCGAAAATTGCATACTGCATTTGCATTGCTCAAAAAATTTAGGCGGCTAAGGTATTATAAAATACCGAAGGGGCAAGGGTTTCAGGCCCATTTAGCCCCCCGTAAACAAGTGCTTTTTTGTAAAGTTTTAGCCCGCCAATATGGTTTTGTTTTATATTTAGTTAAACCAAGCGTATTTAACAGTATCTAACCCGCTAAACCCTACAAATTGCAGAAAGCCCTTGCTGCCATTTTACTGCTGTTAATTTTTACAGGGGCCAGGGCCCAACAGACCGATTCTGCACGCTACAAAATAACCTCGCTGGATAGCCTGAGCGATGAGGACTTTGCCCTGCTGGAAGAATACCGCGATTCGTTTATGCTTGAGGTTGAGGATATTAAAGCAACTGCACTGTATAAAAAACGAAAGCCCATAGACACAACTGTGGCATTGATGAACCGCAGCAGCCATGTAGAAATTGGATTGAACGTATCCGGGCCCATATTATCTAACGGGCGCAGCAGCGGTTTAAAGGGAGCCCTGCTTACACCCAACATTTTGTATTACCATAAAACGGGGCTTTACGCTGCCTTTGGTATTAATTTTTTTACCGAT
>JBJOOW010000162.1:0-3068 GCA_046051095.1 Bacteroidota bacterium
AACCATTGGTGGGTGGTATTCCAGGTTAAGTACGAACGGCTGGTAAGAAAAATTACCTTGCGCGACGGTGACTTTAACAGGCAGTTAAGCAGTTTTTTCATTCGGGGGAATACCGGTATAGATAGCAGCCTTTCGGTTTCAGTTTGGTACTGGCGGGTTAATGTGGGATAGGTATTGCCAATGGTATTATCAATATCCAATATGTATAGGCTACGGTTTGGGTTATTTGCCGATTGTTTAATAAACAACCGGCAAAACCACCAGTAACATAGTTTGTTGAAAATACTACGCAGCAAGCGATTTTTTTTATTGTGTTAACTGTTTAAACGCATTTGCCATTAGTGCATTCTCCTCTTTGGTGCGCGATGCTACACGAATATATTCGCCTATCAGGCCAATTTTATCGTTGGCGGTACGCACATATATACCATACTTAACCAACAAGGCTATTACAAACTCCATAGATGTAGTTCCGCCCAATATTTCTATTAAAACAAAATTGGCTTTGCTCGGCAATACTTTTATTCCTTCTATCTGCGATAATTCTTCAATAAATTCAATCGTATCTGCAATATAACGTTTACGCACCTGCTCATAATCTTTGGCAAAGTCTTCGCGCACATACAAGCGGAAAAAGAACTCACTTAATCCATTCGAGTTCCACAAGTAGCCGTTTTTAACCAGTGCAGCAACCCGGGCTTCGTTCATTACCCCGTAACCAGCACGTACACCTGCTATACCAAAATCCTTGCTCATACTTTTAATAATTACCAGGTTGGGATATGTGTCGGTTAGTGCCTGCGTATTTATAGGGTCAAACGAGCTGTCCTCATATGCAAAGTGTATAAAACTTTCATCTAGTATAACTGTTTCTACACCTGCCAGCTCCGCTAGTAGCGTACGGAGGTTACCTGTTGGAATATACCCTCCATCGGGGTTGTTGGGGTTTATTATTACTACTGTATCTGGTTTTTGGGCTTTTACCTTTTCTATAAGGTCATTTATATCCAGCCGGTAGTCGTTTTCTTTTTTTAAGTTGTTGTAAATTATCTCTACCCCATCTTTCACAAATTCGTAGTACGATGAAAATGTAGGTATATTGATAAGGATTTTGCTACGGGTAAAATTATGTAATACTGCTTGTATTACTTCAATAGCGCCATTGCCTACAAAAATACGCTCTGGTTTTACCTTTAAAAAATCGCCCAGCAATTCGGCTATCACGTTGTTCTGCGATGGGTAAAATTCCAGCAACTCCCTAATTTTACCGGTATCCATCACCTCTCTTTTAAAATACGACAGGAAAAGATCGGTGGCGTAGGGATTAGAAAGAAAACAGGCATCTACTTTAATATCAAGTTCGGGTAGCTTTTGTTTAAAGGTAAAAATACTAGGCGAGTGCGATCCGGCCTCTTGTTTCAGCTTATTAAATTTCTCAGCCAGCAATTTTTCTTCAGATGTAAGTTCTATCATGTGAAATTAAATAACGAATATTGACTTTAAATCGACCACAATTATAAAATTATTATGACGAAGTTAAACGTTAGCCCAGATGAGGTTGCTGGTTTTTATGACAAGGAATGGGCTGATTATGAGGCTAAAGGATTAAGCAAACCTAATAGTCGCCATCGAACCATATTGAAAAATCTTAAAAAAGCCGGACTTAAGCCCGACTCTATAGTACTAGAAATTGGCTGTGGCATAGGCTCACTCTCGGGTTTGATAATAAACTACCTAAGTGGTGGTTTTTTTGCCGGCGCCGATATAAGTCCGCAAACAATAGCGTTTTTAAAGAAGAAATATAACAGCCCTGGTAAGACTGATTTTGTTGTAACCGATATGACAAATTTCAGTTACAATAGGAAATTCGATTTTATTGTGTTTCCTGATGTGCTGGAGCATATACCTGTAGAGGTACACCCACTTATATTTAATACATTAAAAGGATTAGTTCATGATAATTCAGTAATACTGATAAATAACCCCGAGCCCCTGGCGCTGGAGTGGGTGCGGGAAAATCGTAAAGATTTGCTACAGATTATTGATCAACCTTTGCATGTAGACCATTTTGCAAAGCTTGCTTACGATAATGCTTTTTACATAGAAAAAGTTGAGCCTTACGCCCTGCATACACAGCAATACGACTATCAGAATATTGTAATTAAGCCAAAGCGTGCACTTAAAACTCTGGACCAGAAATCGCAGAGCGATTTAATTTTCGCTAACCTGAAAAGCCGTATATAAGTGGGCCGGCAGAAGAACATATTGTTTTTCTACAACCACTTGTCATCTTTTGTAAAAAAGGATATTGATATTCTTGCAGAAAGCTACAATGTAAGGTCGCATGATTTTTTGCCTAAATCAAAATTGCATACTCCGGTAAGTTTTATTAAGCAGTTTTTTTTTCTACTTATTAATATTGGTCGTACAAATTTAATAGTGGTGCAATTTGCTGGCTATCACTCATTTTTGCCTGCTTTGTTTGGTTGGCTTTTTCGAGTACCATGTTTAATAGTTGTAGGTGGTACAGATGCACATTACTTCCCCGGAATAGGCTATGGTAATTGGCAAAAGCCTATACTGAGAACCTTTACTAAGTTATCATTCAGTTTTTGTTCGCATATCGCGCCCAAGCACGCAACATTAATGAATTGCGTCTACACATATACTCCGGATGAACCACAGCAACAGGGGGTGAATGCACGCATACCTGGTTTGCAGATACCCTACACAGAAATAACCAATGGCTACGATGAGATAAAATGGCGTTGCATAGCCCCTAAAAATCCGAACACTTTTATTACAGTTAGTGGGGCCTGGGAGTACCACTTTCAGCAACAGTTAAAAGGCATTGACCTTATTCTAAAGGTAGCACCACAATTTCCCGATTGCGAGTTTATTATACTGGGTGTAGATAATGATAGCCGTATTCATGCTACATCGCCCAATGTAAAGGTACTGCCCGCTGTAAAGAATGAGGAACTGATAAAGGTATTTAGCCGTTGTGAGTACTATTTGCAGTTATCTATGGCAGAAGGGTTTCCCAACGCCCTTTGCGAGGCTATGCT
>JBJOOW010000163.1:0-2831 GCA_046051095.1 Bacteroidota bacterium
ACCTACTGTCATAGGTACTTTCTGGTACTCCAGTTGGCAAACAATAACACCTTTGGTAGTATTAAACTCGGCATACAAACCCGGCTCATCTCTCCATTTAGGATTTTCGCCCGCCGTAGCAGTAAAGAAACCAGCCAGTAATACCAGCATGGCGTAAAATGATTTTGTTATTCTGTTCATTGTTTATTATTCATATTTAGGTTAACCAATAATAATTAGCGTACTTCCATTAGCTCTGTATCAAAAATAAGTACAGCATTAGGTGGTATTACGCCACCTGCACCCTGCGGGCCATAACCCAGGTTAGATGGTATAATCAGCTTTATTTTGCTACCAACTTTCATCAGCGCAATACCTTCATCCCAGCCTGGTATTACCTGGCCACGGCCTAACTGAAACTGTATTGGCTGTCCGCGCTCTACCGAAGAATCGAACACTTTACCATTGGCAAGCATACCGGTATAGTGCACCGAAACAAGTTTGCCTGCTACCGCAGGGGCACCTGTACCTTCTTTCTCTACTATGTAGTATAAACCGCTGGCGGTTTTCTTAGCCTCTGGGTATTTAATCTTTACAACCTCCGATGCCGGCAGGGTCAACAACTTCTTTTCTTCTGCTGCTTTTTTCTGCGCCAAGGCTAAATTGTCGGTGTAAGCTTTCACTCCATCAAATGCAGTAGCCTCTTCACCAACACGTACAATACGTACGCTATCCATTTTATCACCCTGTGCAATGGCATTAACTATGTTTTGGCCAAGCACTACTTTACCAAACACGCTATGCTTATCGTTAAGCCATGGTGTAGCTACGTGTGTAATAAAAAACTGGGTTGAGTTGGTTGCCGGGCCTGCGTTAGCCATAGAAAGTACGCCCGGGCCATCGTGGCGAAGTGTAGCATCGAACTCATCGGGGAACGAGTAGCGGGTTAGTGCGCCGGTACCGTTACCGGCAGGGTCGCCACCCTGTATCATAAAGTTAGGTATTACACGGTGAAAAGCCAGTCCATCGTATAAAGGCTGACCGGTGGGTTTACCGGCATTGGCCTGTTTACCTTCGGTAAGGGCTACAAAGTTACCTACTGTCATAGGTACTTTTTTATACTCCAAACGGCAAACAATTGTGCCTTTGGTTGTAAAAAACTCGGCATACAGGCCGGGTTCGTTTTTCCAGTTAGGGTTCTCAGGGTAAGCTGCTGTTTTTACGCTGTCGGTTGGTGCCATGGTTGTCTGATCTTCTGCTTTTTTTTCGTTTTGCTTGCAGGCCGTTAACGATGCTGCAAACATTATAATGGTTAAGAAAATAGGGTTACTGATACGTTTCATATTCGGGTTGTTTCTGTTGTTTATGGCTTAGTTTAATTTTAAACTTTCCAATGCATCTAAAAACTTCTTTTCGGTTTTCTCTAAACTTAAACTGCTTTTACCGCCGGCAGCATTGCGGTGGCCGCCACCTTCAAACCAGGTACGTGCAAACGTGTTTACATCAACATCGCCCCGCGAGCGGAACGATATTTTTACCCGGTCGGGCTCCTCGCTAAAGTAGGCCGTAACCTGTACCCCTTCTATTTTAAAGGGGTAGTTAACCAACCCTTCGCTGTCGCCTCCCTGCAAATTAAATTTTTTTATCTCTGCCTGTGTAACCAATATGTAAGCCACACTGCCGCCCTTTACCAATTTTAACTTTTCGTTCAGGCAATAACCGAAAAAACGTAAGCGGGTTTCGCGGAATACATTGTTTACTTTCTCGCTCACATAATCGGGGCGGGCGCCTTTGCCAACCAATACCGATGCTACACGCAGGGCGTTAGGGGTAGTATTATTAAACTGAAAAAATCCGTTATCGGTAACAAGGCCGGTATACAGGTTCTCGGCTATACGGGCATCCATATGCTCCATACCTCCCAAATCTTCAATCAGGTCGCAAAGCATTTCCGAAGTAGCGCAGTACGATACATCGCTAAACAATAACAGCGCAAAATTTTCGGGCTGTTGGTGGTGGTCTATTACAATTTTAGGGGCGCTGGCTTTGCCTATTATTTCCCCCAAACCTTCCAGCCTTGATAAGGCGTTGAAATCAAGACAAAAGATATAATCGGCACTCTTAAAATGGGCCTCGCATAGTTTGCGGCCAATCTCGTTCTCATGCACCAGTGCATCTGGTGTACCATGTATCCATTTAAGGTTTTGCGTATAGGCATTAGGCGAAACAAAAATGGCCTCATGCCCCAGCTTTTCAAGAAAAAACTTCCAGCCCAGCGATGAGCCAAGCGCATCTCCATCGGGGTTACGGTGTGTAACTATCACTAGTTTCTTAGGCGTAGAAAGGATTTCTTTCAGCCGGGCAACTTTCTCTTCTGCAAACCTCATTAGTGGGCGAAGGTAATTTAAAATGCGAAGTACAAAAGCCGCGCCAGTACCAGAAATTAACAACCCTTCGGGGCAATAAAAAAGGGCAACAACTTTCGCTGTTGCCCGCGCTTCAGGCAAACTCCTTTTACATAGCCTGCCTGATGGTTTGGCACCTGCTGCAAATATAGAGCAATAAACGGTATTGAAAAACAAAGCCGGCACATGGCCGGCTTATAAGGTTATTTAGTTTTTTTAATCAGTTCATCCAACAACTCAATCTGGCGTTTCTGAATTTCAAACAGGTTTTTCATGTTCAATTGCAGATTCTTTATTTCCATTTCTGCTTTCAGGTTTATCAGGTAATCGCTTTGTGCTCGCTGCCTGTCCTTATCTTCCTTTCGGTTCTGGCTCATCATAATAATGGGTGCCTGTATAGCAGCCACACACGAAAGAATTAAGTTGAGCAATATAAACGGGTAAGGG
>JBJOOW010000164.1:0-6449 GCA_046051095.1 Bacteroidota bacterium
AGATGCTATTGACGGGTATTTTGCTATCTTCGCGGCCCGATGTATTACAACCGTAAAATAGCATTGCACACACTTGGTTGCAAGCTTAACTTTTCTGAAACTTCGGCCATAGCCCGCATACTAAGTGAGCAAGGCTACCAGAAAGTAGAGTTTAGCGACCGTGCTGACTATTACATTATTAACACCTGCAGCGTAACCGAAAATGCCGATAAAGAAACCAAACAGGTAGTTAAAAACGCGCTGAAAACCAACCCCGATGCGAAGGTGATAATAGTAGGTTGCTATGCCCAGCTAAAACCAGAGGAGATTAGCAAGATTAAGGGCGTGAGCATGGTGCTGGGTGCTAACGAGAAGTTTAAGATACACGAGTATCTGGAGCAGCTTGAAGAACAAACAGCACCGGTAGTTATTAGCGGCGATATAGACAACGTAGAGTTTTATGCCGATGCCTACAGCCATGGCGAACGCACCCGCAGCTTTTTAAAAGTGCAGGATGGGTGCGATTACTTCTGCTCGTTTTGTACCATACCAATGGCGCGGGGTAAAAGCCGTAGTAACACTATAGCCCATACGGTAGAGGTAGCGCGCAAAGTAGCTGCCACCGGTGTTAAAGAGATTGTACTAACCGGTGTTAACCTGGGCGACTATGGCAAAACAACCGATGGCAATGAACGCACCGATGAAAATTTTTATAAGCTGGCGCTAGAGCTGGATAAGATTGAAGAAGTAGAAAGGTTCCGTATATCATCGATAGAACCGAACCTGCTTACTAACGAGATTATAGAGTTTGTGGCACAGAGTAAACGATTTATGCCGCACTTTCACATACCGCTGCAAAGTGGCAGCGATAAGATACTTAAGCTGATGCGCCGTAAGTATTTAACCAAACTGTACCGCGAGCGGGTTGCGAAGATTAAAGAGGTAATGCCACATGCCTGTATAGGTGTAGATGTGATAGTGGGGTTCCCTGGCGAAACACAGGAGCAGTTTTTAGAAACCTATAACTTTATAAACGAGCTGGATGTTTCGTACCTGCACGTGTTTACCTACAGCGAACGTGCGAATACAAGGGCACTAAACATTACGCCAATAGTACCAATACCAGAGCGAAAAGAGCGCAACAAAATGCTGCGTATACTAAGCGAGAAAAAACGCCGCAAATTTTACAGCGAGCATGTTGGTACCGAACGCAAGGTTTTGTTTGAAGCAGAAAATGACGGAGGTATCCGCTATGGTTTTACCGATAACTACATTAAAACCGGCATACCTTACGAGGAGGATATGTGGAATACGATACAAACCATACGCCTTAACGAGGTTTCGGATTTTGGTTATGTAAAAGGCACCAAGCACCTGCAACTTTCTATAGCATAGCAATAACCTTCATTTAACAACCTGTATATTATTATACCGGAAAGCGCGTTATATATGCACTGTATTTAACCAACGCTTATGCTATTACGTTGCTACCCCAAGGTAACCGATTTTATATATCACTTTTTTAATCAGGCACCGGCTGCCGACTTTAGGTACATACCTGTATACAGTTATGGCTTTTGGGTAGCAGTAGGTTTTTTTGCCGCAGCAACCATGGCCGTAATTGAAATGCGTCGCCGCGAACAACTGGGCCTGCTTACAGGGCAGGAACAGGAAATAACTGTAGGCGAAGCCCCCTCGCCTACCGAAACACTGGTTTACTTTTTGTTTTCGTTTGTGGTGTTTGCCAAACTGTTTGGCCTGTTTGCCTATAAGCAACAACTAATGCAAGGCCTTAGCGTAGGCGATTACCTGCAATCGGCAAAAGGTAGCCTGCTGGGCGGTATACTGGGTGGCGCGGCAATGGCTTACTACCAATACAACGAAAAGAAAAAACAACAACTGCCTAAGCCCGAGAGAAAGAAGATAATGATCTACCCATCCGATGGTATAGGCGACCTTGTTGTTATAGCCATGGTGTTAGGGGTATCGGGTGCTGCTTTTTTTAACTATTTGGAAAACCCAGGCGATTATGCTCACTTTTGGGATGACCCGATAGGTTCGCTATTCAGCGGATTATCGGTATTTGGTGGTTTAATATGTGCTGGTGCCGGATTTGCTTTTTATGCCTGGCGTAAAAAAATAAACACCGCTCACTTTTTCGATTCGATAGCACCGGGCTTTATACTTGCAAATGGCATTGGTCGCATAGGTTGCCATGTATCGGGCGATGGTGATTGGGGTTTGCCCAACCCGTATACCAAACCCGATTGGTTTCCGCAATTTTTATGGAGCAACCACTACGAGCATAATATTATTGATATGGACCCGCAAAACGTAATACCGGGGTGTACCGAAGAACACTGCCATTTTTTAACCTATGCTGCTTACCCAACGCCGCTGTACGAGTTTTTAATGTGCACTACCATATTTTTAATACTATGGAGCCTACGCAAAAAAATGACATACAAGCCGGGAATTATCTTTACCATATTTATGATACTGATAGGCGTACAGCGTTTTGCTATTGAGCAATGGCGCGACCTGAGTGGCCGCGATCTATATCACTTTGGCAGCGTAGCTTTGCGCCAAAGCGAAGTAATATCGGTAGTTATGTTTTTGCTGGGCATAGCAGCTACTGTGTATATCTGGAAGAAGAACCCTTTTCTGAAAGACATATCAAAATTGAGCGAATGATGATTTCTCACAGACTTCGCTGAACACACAGAAAACAGCCATTAATAATCCCCTATTATTCATATGAGAGTTTAACTTTAACCGTATGAACGAAAACGAAATAATGTATGAAATACGTGGGGCATGTTTCGAGGTATTTCGCGAGTTAGGTCCCGGTTTGTTAGAGTCGGCTTATGTAAAGGCGTTAAAATTTGCACTGGAAGAATTAGATCTTGAAGTTGAAACAGAAGTTGAAGTGCCTGTGTACTTTAAACAGCAACCTTTGGGCATTGGCTATAGAATGGACATACTGGTTGAAGACAAAGTAATTATAGAAGTAAAATCAGTGAAAGAAATAGAAGATGTACATAAAAAACAGCTACTCACATATCTTAAACTATCTAACAAAAAACTAGGTTTACTTGTAAATTTCAACAGCAAAGAACTTAAAGACAGGGAATCTATGTACAGAATAATTAATGGAATTATATAAATCAATGGTTTTATATTCTGTGTTTTCTGTGAAATCTGTGAGAAAAAAAAATAAACCATGAAAACAGCCACCCACAATCACATAAAGCCCATCCCGCCATCGCCTAAAGAGAAACACTGGTTGTTTGGCAGTGGCTACATACTTCGCAACAATGCGCACGAGGTAGTACCCCAACTGATAAAAAAATACGGCGAAATTATTTCGTTATCGCTACCATTTACCCGCATAGTTATTGCAGCAAAGCCAGAATACGCACGTTATGTATTGGTAGATAACAATAAAAATTACCGCAAAAGTCTGGCGTATGATATGATAAAGCTGTTGCTGGGGAACGGTCTGCTAACCAGCGAGGGCGACTTTTGGCGTAAGCAACGCAGGTTGGCGCAGCCGGCTTTTCACAAACAAAAGTTGGCCGACCTTACAGCTATGATGGTGCGCAAAGCACAAGGTGAAGTTGAGCGCATTAAACCTAAAGCTGAAAGCGGCGAATACTTTGATGTAGCGCCCGATATGACCAATCTTACGCTGGACATAATTTCAGAAGCTATTTTCAGTAATGGGGTGGACGATAAAGCTGGTTTGGTAAGCCAGCAAATTACCCTGCTAAACCAAATGGCTACCGAAAAGCTAAATGCCCCTATCCGCTTACCGGCCTCTATCCCTACACCAACCAACCGCAGAGAACGTAAATCGATAAAGATACTGGATGATATTATTTATGGCATTATAGAAGAACGCCGCAAATCGGGTGAATCGAAAAGCGATTTACTATCGATGCTATTAGATGCACGCGATGAAGAAACCGGAGAGGGAATGGACCGCAAGCAACTGCGCGATGAGATTATGACCATCTTTATTGCCGGTAACGAAACCACCGCCAATGCCATGGCCTGGATATTATACCTGTTATCGCAAAACCCGGATGCTGAAGAGAAGATGATTAAGGAGATAGATGAAAAGCTGGATGCCGGCACGGAGCTTAATTTCCATAATGTGCTGGGTTTTCAATATGTGCGGCAGGTAATAGACGAAGCCATGCGCCTATACCCTCCTGCCTGGGTAGTCGGCCGCCGCAATTATGAGGATGATGAAATAGGCGGTTACCGTATTATTAAAAACACCAACGTGCTGGTGCCTATTATGTATTTCCACCGCAGTGAAAAATACTGGGATGAACCGCAGAAATTTAAACCGGAACGCTTTGCGCCGGAGTTAAGAAACAACATAGACCGCTATGTATACTTTCCGTTTGGTGGTGGGCCAAGGCTGTGTATAGGCAATAACTTTGCCATAATGGAGATGCAGATTATACTGATACACCTGTACCGTAATTACAAATTCAGGCTAAAGCTAGGCTTTACTGTGGAACCGGAACCGCTTATTACACTACGCCCCAAATATGGCATAGCAATGCAGGCTGTTAAAAGATAAAAACAAAACATATACAATTAATAAAGAATAAAATATTTATTTAGTTTCATCGTTTGCAGACTTTGCTTAATAAAAATCTGAACCGATGAAAACCACACTAATTCTATTATTGACAATTATTTGCTTTAACACAATGGGGCAAGCCCCGCAAATACTAAACTACCAAACTGTAGTACGCGATAACCAAGGGCACCCATTACCCAACAGTAATGTTTTATTACGATTTACCATACACGATGGATCTGAAACGGGTCCTGCTGTATTTACCGAAAATCAAACAGCTACTACTAACCAATTTGGACTAGTTAGCATAAAAATTGGCCAATCTGGCAACTTAGCAGTTGTGAATTGGGGGCTGGGAAGTAAGTATTTGCAGATAGAGGCAGACATTAACAACAGCGGTTTATTTACAGATATGGGCAGTAGCCAACTACTTAGTGTGCCATATGCCCTTTTTGCAGCTAATAGTTCGCCGGGAGCAACCGGGCCAACAGGTCCTGCAGGTTCGGGCAACTTATCGGGCACTACAAATTATATTGCAAAATTTACCCCCAACGGCAATTCAGCAGGCAACTCTAATGCGTATGATAACGGTACTGATATAGGCATTGGAACAACATTGCCTACTGGCCGGTTAGATATCCACTCAAAAAGCACCTACTCTTACCCGCAATTACGTATATACGATGATTCTGTAAACGGCTATGCACGTATACAATATCAAAATGCTGGCAGTACTAAATACTGGCAAACATATGGTTTTACAAACCCGGTTATACCCGCCAACTCGCGGTTTAATTTTTGGAACAGCGCGAATGGAGACCTACTTAGCATAACCGGAGATGGGAAATTAGGGGTGGGAACAAATAATCCGAATGTAAAAATACAGGCACATAGTACAACCAACTCATCAGGCATTCAACTATCAAATAATTTTACCGGCACATTAGAAACTGATGGCAGCACACTGACACAAGATGGCAACAGATTTATACTAAACAATTACGAACCGGGTCCTTTTATTATTAAAAGCGGATTTATGGAGCACGTGCGTATTTCCAACCTGGGAAACGTGGGCATTGGCGACACGCAGTTAGTAAATAAACTAACTGTAGTAGACAACACAAATGCCAACAATGGCAATACAGCCTGTTTTATTCAAACCGGCTATGGCACCGGCAATACAGCCATTCGGGCATCTAATTATAACTCATCGGGTAATACTAACCATGCCGTATACGCCTACTCGTTTTTAGGTAATGCTTTATACGGCGTTACTGATGGCTATAATGGCTATGGGGTATATGGCATTTGTAACTCGCCAGTAGGGTATGGGGTTTATGGCTCAGGGGCTGTAGGTGTACATGCCGAAAGTTTATGGGCAACAGGAACTGCACTTGAAATTGACGGAGGAGTTAAAGCAACCGGAGGTAAATTTATTTATCAAACACAAGTACTATCAGCCGCCAGCACTACAGTCCCTTTAACCTACGCCAACCAATCAAACAGCGATATGTTATTTATTATACCAGTTAATGATGTATCAAACCATACCAACACATCTTGCTCTGTTTTCTGGAATGGTACTACCTGGGAGATACAATCAGGTAATACTCCATTTCCGGCAGGGATAAAGTTTAACGTAATGTTGCTAAAAAGACAGTAAGAAACTACAATCTACTTCTTCAGCAGCTTCTGTATTTCTTCTTCAAGTATATACTCATCGCCATCTACATAACCGCTATGGGTATAAACTATTTTACCGTTTGCATCTACCAACAAGGTAAACGGTACGCTCTGTATATTAAGCTGGCGTTTCAGGTCCTGGTTTACATCCAACAGTACATCGTACTCCCAGCGCTGGCCCTCTACA
>JBJOOW010000165.1:0-2574 GCA_046051095.1 Bacteroidota bacterium
GAACTGGATATGTTTGACCACCTACGGGGTCAAAAAACTACTTCCTGTTATTTTACTATAAACCTGTCATCCCTTCGGGATAAATACAAAAATACAGACTTAACTTGACGCATATACCCCAGGGTAGGCCCAATAGCCTTCCTTAGTACAGAGAATTTTTTATACATGAATGTGGAGTAAGTCTCAACACTCACTACTCACTACTCACTACTCACTACTCAATACTCACTACTCAATACTCAATACTATGTACTCACTACTACTTAAAACGCCAATACTTTAAACTCTGCCCGGCGGTTCTCGGCATATTTTTCTTCGGTGCAGTAATACGCTTTGCCACTGCAATTACAGGCATTAAGCGGGCGCAGTGTACCATATTGTTTTATAGTAACCCGTTGGCTAATGCCTTTACTATCCAGCCAGGTATTTATGGCTGCGGCACGTTTTTCGAGTATATCGCCCGGTTCGCGGCAATCGGCATACAGGCCAATTTCTACCAGCAGGGTGGGAAAATTTTTTAAAGTGCCGTAAAGGCTTTCTAACGACCCTGTATTTTCAACGCTAAGCGATGAGCGGTTAAAATCGAAGTGCATAGCAGCAAACATGCCCTGCTCGGTTTGCTTTACTTTTTCAAGTTCTATCTCCAAAGGTTTTTTGCTGTGTATATCGGCATAGGTAAGTATGCTGTTGTAGGTAAGGTATTCCTGCCCTCCGGCAATTGCAGCGGCACTTACCTCTAACCGGTAGCGTGGGTTGGGGTTAATTTCAAATATAGCCATGCCGGTATCGTTGGCGGCCATTTTGTAATCGCGCAGCGATTCTAAATCCTGCAGGCGCACCTGCGCACCGGTAAGCGGTTGGTGGGTTATTCTGTCGTACACGGCTACGCGTAGTGTTATCTCCTGCGCATAACCGGTAGCTATGCCAATGGCACAGAAAATAATAAGGAGGTGAGCTTTCATAATGCCGGTTTTAAAAAACCTTTCCCTTCAGCATCGGTACAAAAGCAAATTTTTCAAACTGTTCGGTTTCGTATTGGTTATCGCCGTGTTTTGTAATACGTAACATGTCGCAGTTATCCTGTGTACCAAATGGCAACACTATCTTTCCTCCTACGGATAACTGTGCCAGAAGTTTCTTAGGCATTTCGGGCACGGCGGCAGTAATAATTATTTTATCGAAGGGTGCTTGCATGGGTTGCCCTTCGAAACCATCGCCAAAATAGCACTTCACATTCCAGTACTCCGGTTCGTTTTTCCAGCTACGCATTACCGGTTGTTGGTGCTGCGCTGCGGCACCGGTTTGTCCGGTTATAAATTCTTTTATAAAGGGTAGTAACTGGCTGGTGCGTTCGTATAAAATTTTATGCCGCTCTATTGAATATACTTTTGCTTTCAGCAGCATAAGTACGGTTGCCTGGTAGCCGCTGCCGGTGCCTATTTCAAGTACTTTTTCGCCCGGTTTTATCTGTAAAAGCTCGCTTTGGCGGGCTACTGTGTATGGCTGCGAAATGGTTTGCCCTTCGCCGATAGGGAAGGCTATATCTTCGTATGCTTTGGTTTCGTGAAATATAGAATCGTTACCAAAAAACATATGGCGCGGTATGCGTTCTATGGCGGCCAGTACGTTCTCGTCGGTAATGCCTTTGCGGCGTAATTGCGCCACCAGTTCTTTACGTAATCCTTTGTGCCTGTATGTATCTGTTTTAAGCATGTGGCAACAAAATAACCATAAAAGTGCTGCTTAAACTGTATCTGTTTTTCACAAATTCATAGCTGGCCGATACAAATAGGACACTGCTATTTAAAGGCTGTAGCATGGGTAACGCAGATTTCATTTTGCGCTTCGTACATTTTTTTAGTTTAGCAGTTGCCTGTAAATGGATTGCAGGCCATAAAATGACATTATGAGTAAGATAAAATTCGGAACCGATGGCTGGAGGGGAATAATAGCCAAAGATTTTACGGTAGATAACGTTAAACGTGTAGCCAAGGCTACTGCCGATTGGGTGCAACAGCAAGATGCTAAGGCAAAAATTGTAATTGGATATGATTGCCGTTTTGGTGGCACTTTGTTTTCGCATGCCGCTATTAACGTGTTTTGCAGGCAGGGTATAAAAGTGTTTTACGATAAGCACTTTGTATCTACTCCTATGATATCGCTGGGCGCTAAAAACCTGGGTTGCGAGGTAGGTGTAATACTTACAGCCAGCCATAATCCACCATCGTACAACGGCTTTAAGCTTAAAACCAAACACGGCGGACCACTAATACAGAAATATATTAACGAAGTAGAAGCACTGATACCCGATAGCTACGAAACCGAAGATTTAAGTTTAGAAGAATGGGAAGCTAAAGGTTTGCTTGAGTTTGTAGACCTTGAAACCATGTACTACGAGCATGTGGCTGCTAATTTTGATTTAGAAGCCATGAATGATAACAGCGAACTGGTGGTGGCTTACGATGCCATGTATGGCGCTGGTCAAAGCGTTTTTCAGCGTATAATGCCACATGCCGATTTGCTGCACTGCGAATACAACCCGTCGTTTTACGGACAGGCGCCAGAGCCTATCAG
>JBJOOW010000166.1:0-2516 GCA_046051095.1 Bacteroidota bacterium
GCTCAGTGTTTTATTAATCTTCTGCTCTGCAAATACATCGTTACCAATTACAAACAAATTTTCCGTCCAGCCCTGGGTAGTTATGGAGTTAATCAATGCACCTGTTTTATAATTAATAACCCAAACCTTGCGGGCGTAAAGTTCTGTAACCAAGGCTACGCTATCGTTAACAGGCAGAAAATTACGCGGCGATGAATTGGGGATAGAAATGGTGCGTACACGTTGCAACGATGGCAAACGTACTACCTCAATTTTTGCCGAGTTGTTTACTACTATAAAACCTGTACTGTCTTTTATATACATGCTCTGCGCCACATCGCCCAGCATATAATTATTAGCAGCATTAAACAAGCCATTGGTAACCTGGTTGCTACTGGTGTTGTAAAAAGATATCTCGGCTGTACCAAAATTAAAGTTACCCTCGTTTACAATATACACACCGCTACCGGTGGGCAGATCGGGTGCTTTATCTTTACCGCACGATGCAACAAATAGCAACAAGCTAAGGTAGAACACATATTTTCTCATCGGCTGAAACGGAATTTAACTGACCCTTCTAAATTAATACCCGGCATAGGTCGTTGTGCTACGTTTTGGTATTGCTGGTTGGTTACATTGTTTATTCTGAAACAAACGCCCATAAAGTAGTTATCCTTAATATCAATATCCTTGCCCAACTCAAGGTCAAGCAGATAATATCCCTTTAGGTTTTGTGTATTATCGGTAGTAATAAATACAGCATCGGTATAGCTGTTCATCGCTTTCACATAAAAACGGGCATACTCAAACGTAACGGCAGCACGTGCCTGATGAAGTGGCACATAAATTAGCTGCTTGTTTAGTGCACGGTCGTTAGGCGATAAAGGATCGAGATTTGTTGCCCTTGTTAAAGTGTATTGTGTAGTTGCGTAAAAATGAAACTTATTAATAAACCTTGTGCTACCGGTAAGCGAAACCTCTACCCCACGTGTAAATACGCGCTTTACATTATTGGGTTCCCAGTACGAACCATTGCTGGTCCATTGTATCCAGTTGTTTATATACTTGGCAAACCCGTTAATGGTAACTGAAAAGTGAGAGCGGTGAGCAAAACGTAACTGCGCCTCTCCATCCCAGCTATTTTCTGGTTTAAGGCCGGGGTTACCACCGGGTACCCAGTATAAATCGTTAAGTGTAGGGAACCTGTAATTACGCGAAGCGTTAACGGCTATTCGCAATGAATTTGAACGTTCGAACACATTACTATATGATACAGAAAGCATAGGTGCAAATGGTGATAACAACTTATCGTAAATACCCTGACGAAGTTTCAGCAATATCTCTACCTGCTTTACAGGGGTATACACCAAACCGGCTACCAGTTTACCAATGTGCCTGTGCCGTGGTAGGTTATAAGCTGTAACCAGCGCCTTTTCAAAATCGTAACCGGCTTCTACTATTACCTTAAACTTGTTTAAGCTATCGTAACTAAACGAAAGATTATTGCGCCACGCCTGCATGGTCGACTTCTCATCCATCTCTAACTGCGGATTGCGGTAGCGTATTACATCGTGCAAAAATGCAGAGGTAATACCAATCTTCATCTTTCCATAGTTACCCTGCCAGTTAAGCATGTTACGGATAGAGTAATCATCCTGCGATTCGTTACTAACCGGCTTACTGATAATGGGCGGTATTTGCCGCTGTGCATCGCTTAGCCAGAAATAATAGAAGATGGTGTTATTGGCATTGATTCGTCCGCCAAACTCCTGCATAAAATGCAGCATTTGTACCTTACCGTTGCTTAACTTTTCGGTAGGTGCGCCGGGCTTGTAAATATTTTTAAACGAGTAGTTGTTATCGGTTTGCATATAGCTAACGCGCGTACCACCAGCTATTTTACCATTACCAATATGCACCTTACCAAATACACGCAGGGTATTAAAACTACCGTAACCAATCTCGGCATCCACTGTTACAACCGAGTCGACCTTATCAGCAACCGAAAAATTAAACGAGCCACCAATATTACCTGCCTGCGATGTTCCGTTTACATCTATCCTGTCGGCCATACCCAAACTAAACAACGATGCATCTACCTGCCCCAACGAAGGGGAATTAAGCTTAACGCCGTTCCACAGTAAATCGCTTTGCGCAGCACTGGTGCCGCGTACTGTTAGCGAAGCCAACTGGCCTGCACCATAGTTACGTATGTAAACGCCACCAATTTCCTTAAGCAAATCGCTCATAGTTTTGGCCCGGTTTGCCGGGTAAACTATACGCGACTTTATTACAGCTATCGATGTTTTCTCGGCTTGCGGTAAGGTATACACACTATCGGTAGTAGATTGAGCCTGCAACGCAAGGCCCAAAACCACAAACAGATATGTACACATTAATTTCATTCAATAATCAGCTTGGTTGTATGGTTGGCTATAGAAATAAAATACAACCCTTTACTAAAGTTATCGGTAGTAAGTTGTATGTTGTTAGATAATACACTTTGTTGCAATAGTATTTTACCTGTAACATCGTAC
>JBJOOW010000167.1:0-2739 GCA_046051095.1 Bacteroidota bacterium
GCTCACAATCAGCCGATTAAGAAAATGTTTTTATTTTCAAAATCAAACACTATATTTGCCGTCCCAAAAAATAAGAAAAAATGAAGAAAGATATTCATCCGGCAAACTACCGTACTGTTATTTTTAAAGATATTTCGTTAGACAAAGCATGGTTAGGTAAAAGCACTGCCAACTCTAAAGAAACTGCTACATGGGAAGACGGTAACGAATACCCGCTGGTAAAGCTCGAAATTTCGAGCGAAAGCCACCCTTTCTTTACCGGTAAAATGAAACTGGTTGATACTGCAGGCCGTATCGACAAATTCAAAAAACGTTACGCAAAATAAGGTACTATACCGCCGTACTTGTACGGTTGATATATACAAAAATGCCCCTGGTTGTACCGGGGGCATTTTTTCGTTTCAACAGGTTACCTGTATTGGGGTGTTGCCCTGTAGCTTTATATTTTTCATTTAGATTAGCCGCATGAACGTAGTACTGTTCGATTGCCATAAAACGCGCGCCAACCTGTTGCCGCTAACCTTTACCCGCCCCGTTGCCGATATACGGTTAGGTATATTAACTATCCGCGAAAAGTGGGAGAAGATATTTGATAAAAAATCGTATTCGCTTACCGAAGAATACCTGCTGGGTAAGTTTAACGCCGTGCCCGATAATGCCGGCGGTATATACATTAACGGGGCTATACTGCCCGATGCAGCGCTTACCAAAGCCATACAGGGCCTGGCACCGCAGCAAAAGTTGGTACAGGGCGAAACCCTGCTGGCCTTTAACTGCGAAAAGCAACACCTTAACTACGAAAATTTTGAGGCCATAGTAAAGGGCTTTACAGCGGTGCCGTACAACGAGAAGCTGATAGAGGTGAAGAACCTGTGGGATATTTTTGGGTTGAACGGTGTGGCGCTAAAAGCCGATTTTGACGTGCTGACAAAAGGCCGCCAATCGCAAAAGTTAAGCGATAGCAATAAACTGATTGGCCCGGCTGAGAACCTGTTTATTGAAGAAGGGGCTGTAGTAGAAGCCAGCGTGCTGAATACCAACACCGGTGTAATATACATTGGTAAAGATGCAGAGATAATGGAGAACTGCGCCGTGCGCGGCCCGTTAGCACTTTGCGAACACGCCGCACTTAAAATGAGTGCCAAGGTGTATGGCGCCACTACTTTAGGTCCGCATAGTAAAGCTGGTGGTGAGTTGAATAATGTAGTTGTGTTTGGCTACAGCAACAAAGCACACGACGGCTTTTTGGGTAATGCGGTGCTGGGCGAGTGGTGCAACCTGGGCGCCGACACCAACAACAGTAACCTTAAAAATAACTACAGCGGGGTAGAGGTGTTTAACTACCGCGAGGGTAAAGCTGTAGAAACCGGCCTTACTTTTTGCGGGCTTATAATGGGCGACCACAGCAAAAGCGGTATTAATACCATGTTTAACACCGGTACGGTGGTGGGCGTAAGTGCCAATGTGTTTGGCGCTGATTTTCCGCCCAAGTTTATACCATCGTTTAGCTGGGGCGGTAACCGCTGGTTGCTAACCTTTGCGTTTGATAAAAGTATAGAGGTGGCCGAGCGGGTAATGCAGCGCCGCGGTATAGCACTTAGCGATGCCGACAGGCACATATTGCAAACCGTGTTTGACCGGGAAGAGAAATTCAGAAAAAGATAATGTTTTGCAGATAACATTCGGTAAGAGATAGAGAATAAAAACTAAAGTAATTACATAGGATATGAGTAGACGTAAGATTGTAGCCGGTAACTGGAAAATGAACCTTGATATGAGTGATGCCGCTGAGTTATTGGCTGGTATAGATAATGGTTTACGTACTGATAAGTGTGATGTGGTGGTGTTTCCATCGTTTGTATTAATAAGCGACCTGATGGATATGTGCGAGGGAGACCAGATAATGTTTGGCGCGCAGAACTGCTCGCATAAAGAGAGCGGTGCCTATACCGGAGAAGTATCGGCGGCACAGCTGGCCAGTATTGGTTTAGATTTTGTGTTGGTTGGCCACTCGGAGCGCCGCGAATACTTTAACGAGACCAGCGAGATGCTGAAAGGTAAATTAGAGCAGGCTATTAAGCACGAGGTTACTCCCATATTTTGCTGTGGCGAACCACTGGCAGAACGCGAAGCCGGTAACCAAAAACAGTATGTAAAAAAGCAACTTGAAGATGTGCTGTCTACATTTTCGCCGGCTGCTATAAACGAAATAGTAATAGCCTACGAACCGGTTTGGGCCATTGGTACCGGCCTTAATGCTACCCCCGAACAAGCACAGGAGATGCACGCTTTTATACGTGCCGAGATTGCTGCCAGATTTGGCGATACAGTAGCTAAAGATTTACCAATACTTTATGGCGGCAGTTGTAAACCCGATAATGCCAAAGCCCTGTTTGCCTGCCCCGATGTAGATGGCGGACTGATAGGCGGCGCATCGCTTAAAGCCAAAGATTTTTTAGAGATAATAAAGGCTGCTTCGTAAGTAGTAAGTAGTACTAAAACACAAAGGGCGCTGCCATACGGCAGCGCCCTTTGTGTTTTAGCGTATTAGGGTAAGGTTTCCTTTTTTACGGAAGGTAGTATCATCTACCCCTTTGGCATCGATGTAGTAAACAAATACACCCAGGCTTTGCAGATTGCCCCGGTGGGTACCATCCCAGCCGCGGTTAAGATCGCTTAACTCGCCGGCATCGGTGCTGTGGTATACCAGTTCGCCCCAGCGGTTATAAATACGTATTT
>JBJOOW010000168.1:0-3215 GCA_046051095.1 Bacteroidota bacterium
TGATAAGATTAACTATGCCAATGCCCGCGGTTATATGCGCACCGGTGGGGTAGAGACAGGTATTAACGTAGCTTACCGCGGTTTTGGTATAACCGTAGGTTATTCATACACCGATAATAACCGCCGTATAAATGGCGTGCGCAGTATAGCACCGCTAACCAGTAAACACATTGTATCGTTACTGGCGGGTTACGAGGTAAAACATTTTTCGGTAGGGGTAGATGTGTACTATTACAGCCCAGTAAAACTAAGCGACGGGCGTATTGGTAAAAGCATATGGGAGGTGGGTTTAAATATCCAATACTCGTTTAAATACATGTTGTTGTTTGCCAATTTTGAGAACATAGCCGATATACGTCAAACCAGCTACGGTCCTACGGTGTTTCCTAATCCTAACTACACGCATCCGCGTTTTTCAGAGATATACGCACCGCTTGAAGGGCGTTTGTTTAATGTGGGTTTTAAACTGCACCTGGCCGCCTTTGCCAAAGGTAATAAGAGCGAAGGCGCTATAGAGAAGGTGAGGGGTAAGAGTGATGATTAAGCCGGTAGTTGTTTAACCTTTCAGTTTAGCCGCCAAACTACCACTAAGCGCTGCAAAGCCTGCTACCAGCCCTCCGATAATACCGGTTAATACATACAGCACTGCAATAATGCCATGTGTAAGTGGTTTAAGTAATTCGGCTACACGGCTTGCCAGTATGTTGTCGTTGGCCGATGATAGTGTAAAAGCATAAACCACCCATAATAAAAACACACCCGTAAAGCCCGATAAAAATGCCATGCCACTACTTTGTTTTATAGTAATGGCCACTGCAAAAGCCACTACGGCTATTATCCACCAGGGTAAAAATAGTTGCAGTAAACCGGCCAGTGTTGCTGTAAGTATGGTTGATAGAAGAAAGTTTTTCATGATGTTTTTTTGTATTAATGTGTTTTGGTGTTAAAGTGTTTATGTAAATACATTAACTATAAACACACATAGGTTATTTAGGTTGGTAGGTGATGCTAAATAGTTTTTTGCTGCCAAGTTCGGCGGCGGTATGTATAAAGTTGGCTTCGTAGTAATTGCCTTCGACCCATGTTTTAACCATGTTGTCGTAGTATTTACTACCCGGGTTACCCGATTGCCCGCCGGGATAAACCACATAGCCTTTCATGTCGCCTTCATCTACTATCATGCGCCAGCTGGGGCCGTGGGTTGAGTTGGTAGCGTTAATAATACCACGGTTACCACCGTTGTATACATTCAGGCTGCTGAAAGCATCCAGTTTTGCCAGGTGTGCCACTTTGGTGGCTTTGTGTGTGCCCCAATCGGGCACGTTGCTTACCTGGCCATATTTTGCAAGTAATTTATGCATAACCGAGTCGAGCGCCATTACAACCAGCTCATCGCGGGTTTCTTTTTTATCGGTTAGCTGATAGTCGTAAAAATGACTGGTGCTATCGGTATTCAGTAAACGGATGGTAGTAACCTCGTTAGGTTTTTTAAGCGGATAAGTAGGGTCGCTCATTTCATCCCAAAGCATATCGCGCAGGGCTGTCCACCACTCTTCAAAAAATGTAGCAGGTTTAGAGCCGGGGTTGTCAAAGTGGTCCCACTTGCGCAGTAGCTCTAATACTTTTTGTTCATCGGCATTTACCCCTTTACGTTCGGCGCTGGCCAGCATGGCAGGCAGTGCTTCTTCCGATAACAGGTTGTAATTATCATTCAGCATTTTTTTCATAAACGCTACATCAATATCTTTTCCCTCGGTTAGCAGTTTGTTTATACGCCTGTTACGGAATTGCTCGTACACCCCCACACCCGGATAATAATAAGGGTATGTAGTATCGGTAGGGTGCTGGTTAGCACTGCTAACAAAGCCACGTGGCGGGTTATAGCTAAGCGGGTTGCCTTCGCTGGGTATAAAGTCGGTCCATTCATCGGCACCGGTAGTGCCATCGCTTATAAACTTGCCCTGTTCGGTAGCTTTATTGCGTATAGCAAAGCGGCCCTGCTCCAGCAAGGCTATATCGCCACTGCGCGATGCAAACACAAAATTCTGTGCCGGGCACGAATAGTTTTTAAGTGCGTTTCGGTAATCGGTATAGTTTTTACCGCAGTTTAGTTGGTAGAAGGTTTTAAACTCGTTGCTTGGCAGGTGGGCAGTCCAACGCATGGCCAGGTATTTTTTGCTATTGGCAACGCCAAAGCTATCATCGAACACAACAGGACCAAAGCGGGTGTAAAGCACGGTATCTACAAACTCGCCTTTGCCGCGTATGTTGTAACGCTCTAAGCGGCGTTCGGTTTTAAGCCACTGGCCGTTGTAGGCATATTCGTTTTTGCTATCATCTTTAAACTTAATGCGGTACCAGTCGCGCACATCGCGGCCTGCATTGGTTACACCCCACGAGATTGAATCGTTAAAGCCAATAATAACAGCTGGCGAGCCGGGAAGGGTAGCACCATATACGTTCATGCTGGGCGATACCAGGTGCATCTCGTACCATATGCTTGGCAACATTAGTTGCAAGTGGGGATCGTTACATAAAACCGGTTTACCGGTTTTTGTTTTAGTGCCATTTACCGCCCAGTTGTTGCTACCGTTCAGGTCTTCGGGCTTGGGTATAATATTTGCGTATAAACCGTTTGGCTGTTTCGTGCTAGCCGATGTTTTGGTGTTTGTTTCTGGCTGCGCACTTCCTGTTTCAAACTTTGTACCTACCGGCACAATTGGGTCATCGCCGGGCCAGTAGTCGGGGTACAGGTAACGGAAATCGGCTTCGCCGTATTTATTTATAAAATTGGTATTCTCTATATCGTATTCATACACCGATAGCATGTTGGCCATGTTTTTAAGCAGCAGTGCTACTTTAATAGGTTTCCATTCTTCGGGGGCATAATCCATTAGTTTATACTCCAACGGGTAGTCTTTAGGTGTTAGGCTTTTTATATATGCGTTTACACCTTTGCAGTAAGCCTCCGATAGTTTTTTGCTTTCCGGGTCTTTGCTAATGTACTCCATAGCTGCCTCGGCACCATAGCCCATACCTATACGGCGTTGAAGGCGGTCGTTCTCCAATGCTTTTTCGCCGGCTACCTCGCACACACGGCCTGCTGCGTTGTGTGTTTGTACCTCCATTTGCCATAGGCGGTATTTGGCGGTAATGTAGCCCTGCATGTAATACAGGTCTTCATCGTTTTTGGCAAACACGTGCGGCACCAGCCG
>JBJOOW010000169.1:0-4194 GCA_046051095.1 Bacteroidota bacterium
CAAAGTGGATTTTTACATAAAGATGACGTAGAGGTTGCTGTAATGGCCAATACGCTATTATACCTTGGCGAAAAAGAGAATACAAAGGCAACAATTAATCACATCATCGATACCATGAAAGGCGGACAGCCTTATGCCATGCATTTTTACGCTAGCGATGTATTTGTGTGGTATCATATAGCCCGTGCGCGCCATTACTCTGTTAACTCCTTTACCGGCCTGCAGGAAACCTTTATTGCCTGGTTTAAGCAGAAAGAACAAACACTTGATTTAAAAACCGACCTGCCACTGGCATTTGCGTTATACAATTCGGCCTTCTATTTCGGAGTACCCCAAATTGCCGAAAACCTTTTACGCAAACTAATTGATGGAACAGTTAATGGGGCAAATTTCCCATACCATTATTTTACCAGTAAAGACCGTAATTACAACGCAGGCTCTGCTGCACTCACTCTAAGCTGGTATGCCGAAACGCTGCAAAACGCGTTATGTGTATATAAATAAACCTACAGGTACTCAGACCTGCTTTTTAAGTTACACAAAGCCCGTTTTGTATAACTTAAAATTAATGCATTTATTAATACAACCGGTAAAATACAAAGTGCAGATTTAAAGTATTGATTTTGCCCAGCAAAACTTGCGTTACATAGCATATTTCAGCCCGTTCTACCGGTACCGGCCATCAAAATTCTGCAACCTTTTCAGGTATATGCCGTTTATGAAACCAAACTATATTTTCAAAAAAATAAACAAGATGAAAACTAACAACTTATTAATCATTTCAGCTTTGTTTCTAACTCAAATGTTCTCTTCGTGCAAAAAAGAGGTAATAGAAACAACTACTCCCAAAACCTATATTCCAACCGCTGCAAGTATAGAAGCTACCGCAACGGACAAAACCTATACCAATACACTGGTTTACAAAACCGTGCTTATTGCCTTTGGTGCGGGCATGGGTAACTTAAATGTTTTTAAAAATGAAGAGTCATATAGCAGCTGCGCTACTATCACCATCGATTCATCTACTTCACCCAAGCATGTAACTATCGACTTTGGCTCATCTGGCTGCTCGCTAGATGATGGCACACCTGTTACAGGTGTTATTACAGGTACTTACAACGATCAGAATCTGGGTAACCTTAACAGCAAAGCAACCCTTGACCTTAGCAACTTCTATATTGATGGCAACCACATACTTGGCACATTCGATATTCAGAACAAAACTGTAGCGCTGGGAGGTAACTATTTTTACGACATTACTGTTACAGGTGGTAACGTAATATTTGGCAGCGATGGCCGTATAGTTAAAAACGATGTTAGTTGGTTAGTTGAGTGGGACCGCAACAATACCAACACAAGAGAAGATGATTCATTTAACTTTACCGGCACCAGTTCTGGCGTAACCTCTGGTGGGGATGCATACACCGAAACCATTACCTCTCCTTTGGTAATGAGCCGCGCTAGCAGTTGTGTTCGCCAGTTTATCTCGGGTGTAAGCGAACTTACCATCAACAACCAACCGAACATGACTATTGATTACGGTAATGGCGATTGCGACAGCCGCGCCGAAATTATCCAGGATGGTATAACTACCCGCATAGTTCTTCGCTCATACTAAAAAAAATATTAGTTTAAGGTAAAGCCCGCTCTATAATGGAGTGGGCTTTTTATTTTATTACGGCGAATAATTGCGCAGGTAATTTATTTTTGACAACAGGTGCAACTATTAAACATTATACGGGCAAACAAGTGGTGGTCGGTAATTCCGCCCCAAGTGCTGGGCTGGATATATTTCTGCCTTCTGGCTACCCATAGCCCTGTTATGCTGCGTTGGCAAAACCATGTGGCCTTCTTTGTTTCTCTAATAAGCATATCGGCATTCGGCTACCTGTTAAACGATTTCTTTGATGTAGAAGCAGATAAAGTTGCAGGCAAAAAAAATGCACTTGCAGGGTTTAGTATATATATACGCCTTTTGTTGGTAATACTTGCATTGGGCATAGGTATAGTTGCCTGGTTTTTTATTAATCCTTTTCGGCCCGGAGCTACCGCTTTGCTGGCGCTTCAAATTATCGCGCTAGTAGCTTATAGCGCACCGCCACTACGCCTAAAAGAAAAAAACATGGCAGGAATATTTACCGATGCATTTTACGGCCACATTAACCCTGTATTTATTGCCATAACAGCCTACTGGGTAGGCTATTCGCAATCTAATATGGCCGGCCTATCGCTGTTGGCACTGCTATTTATATGCACAGCACTTAAAGGTATCCGTAATATTCTACTCCATCAGTTAGATGACCGGCGAAAGGACAGGTTATCGAATATTAAAACATTTGTTACTCAAAACGGTGCTTTGTTTACTCTTTATTTCATTAACAATCTGTTGCCATTTGAACTATTATTCACTTTGCTGCTAGTTGGGTTAATCAGCTACTTCTTCCCCCCTTTCTTCCTGTCGTTATTGCTATTCGCCATATTCACCTACCTCAAATTCAGCGGGTGGAAACTTTCATACTTACCTAAACGGCAACTTAAATTCAAGTTTCTTCATTTTATTAACGACTACTACGAGGGCTGGGTACCGGTATTCTTTCTTATACTTTTAAGTGTTGGCGATAACCGGTTTTTAATTGTACTATTGCTTCATCTGGTACTTTTTCCGACGTTTATTATTAAACTATGGGAAGGCTTAAAAACCATTCGCCAAAACTTTAAAACCGAAGACGATTATTAATGTGCGGCATTGCAGGCCATATTAACTTTACAGGGGGCGTTACCAATGCGCAGATAACAGACATGAGTGATGCCATTCGTCACCGCGGGCCCGATGGCGAGGGTTACTACCTGAACACTTCGGCTACAGCAGGTTTAGGCCACAGGCGCTTATCATTCCTAGATTTATCGGAAGCGGGCAAACAGCCTATGACCAATGAAGATGGTACCTTATGGATAACCTATAACGGCGAAGTTTATAACTACATTGAGCTACGCGAAGAATTACAAAAGCTGGGGCACCGGTTCCACTCACACAGCGATACCGAGGTAATATTGCATGGTTACGAACAATGGGGTGCCGGCGTACTAAGCAAGTTAAAAGGCATGTTTGCCTTTGGCATATGGAACGAACAAAAACGTGAGCTTTTTCTGGCACGCGACAGGTTTGGCATAAAGCCACTTTACTATTATAACCAGAACAACAACTTTGTTTTTGCATCTGAGATTAAAGCCATTAAAGCCAATACCTCAGTAAATACCACCCTGGACATGACCTCGTTTTCCGATTTTTTTGTTTACCGGTATATACCTGGTACAAAATCTATCTGGAATGAGATAAAAAAACTACCTCCGGCGCATTACCTGGTACTTAAAGCAAATGGCAGCGTAGAAACAACCCGCTATTGGAGCATACCATTTGCCGAAAAAGTAATTTTTGATAAGGAGGCTATCGAGCAATACGACCAACTACTGCTCAATTCGGTTAAAACCCATGCACGCAGCGATGTACCGGTAGGTTCGTTCCTTAGCGGCGGTTACGATAGCTCTGCACTGGTTTATTACATGAGCCGGTTTGGCTATACCCCCTCTACATTTGCAATTGGTTTCGAAGGTTGGGATGTTAGCGAACATAAGTTTGCCGGCATGGTAGCCCGGCAATATGGCACCAACCATCACGATTTAATTCTTGAATCGCAATCGCTTGATTTATTAGACCACCTGGCATGGGTATACGATGAACCCAACGGTGATATTTCTATTATACCTACCTATCTGGTAAGCCGAGAAGCCCGCAAAACAGTGAAGGCCGTTATGGGTGGCGAAGGAGCCGACGAAATACTGGTGGGTTACCAATGGCAAAAAGAATACAAACCACAATCCTTATCGTTGTTAGAAACGATTAAAGGATTGTTCTGTCCTTCCGCTAACCCTTATATAGTACAATACTACGCTCAGGCTATGGCTATGGGCCGTTTTGATAAGCCAGAGCTACAGCAGTTATTATGTACTAACCACCACACTAACATTGCTACTAACCCCGATTGGTTTTATCTGGATAACTACCGTACCGACCTACCCGATTTGAAAAGGATACAACAAATGGATATTCGCTGTTTTATGGGCGAACAGGTGCTTTGTAAGGTAGACCGTGCCAGTATGGCCAACTCGCTGGAGGTACGGGTACCGTTTCTGGAT
>JBJOOW010000170.1:0-7865 GCA_046051095.1 Bacteroidota bacterium
GTTACGTATGCGGTCACGGTCATTAGCTTCTACTTTCAGTCGGTCTATAACCAATTCTATATCGTGTACTACGTAGCGATCTACCTGCATTTTAGGTTTCACATCTACTATCTCTCCATCTACACGTATTTTTAAAAAGCCTTGTTTACGCACCTGTTCAAACAACTCGCGGTAGTGGCCTTTACGTCCACGCACTACCGGTGCCAGCACTACTACCTTTTTACCATCATGATTGGTTAGCAGGTTATCTATAATCTGGTCGTCGGTAAACTTCACCATTTTTTTACCGGTAGCATACGAATAGGCATCGCTGGCGCGGGCAAACAGCAAGCGCATAAAGTCGTATATCTCGGTAACGGTACCCACAGTAGAGCGCGGGTTTTTATTTACTGATTTTTGCTCGATAGATATTACCGGCGAAAGACCGGTTATTTTGTCTACATCGGGGCGTTCGCCGCCGCCAATAAACTGGCGGGCATAAGCGCTGAACGAATCCAGATAACGGCGCTGACCCTCGTTGTAAATAGTATCGAACGCAAGCGATGATTTACCACTGCCCGATATGCCGGTAATAACCACAAACTGGTTACGCGGAATGGTTACATCTATGTTTTTTAAATTGTGAACACGGGCACCAAACACATCAATACTATCCGGTTCTACCACTTCGTGAGTAGAAGGGGTTTGTACCGAAACAGGCTTGACCGTGCTTACAGCTTCCTTACTTTCTTTATGATTAGTTTCTGCACCGGCAGAAACCTGCGATTTTTTCTTTGCCATTTTGAAGGGGGCCAAATTACAAAAAATGACCCTTTATTACCTATTTAGGTCATCTTTTACAGCGAATAAATACAGGCTTTAACGTTTGTTCGTATTACCACCACTACTTATTGCCCTGTGGCTTAAATTTACCCCTTGTAATCCATGATTGTAAATACCCGCCACGTTAACGCACTTATTAAAAAAGACCCGCTTTTTGCAAAAATAAAAGCCGATTGGGGCCTCCCACCCAATTGGCAACGCCCGCAGGGTTTTGTTACACTTTGCAAACTGATACTGGAGCAGCAGGTTAGTCTGGCCTCGGCACATGCGCACTTCACCAAATTAAACGGTTATGTAAAGGCTTTCGAACCCAAATACCTGCTAAAGCTAAGCGATGAAGAATTTCGCAGTTGCCACATTAGCCGGCAAAAGTCTACCTATTTACGGGCCTTGTCAGAAGCCGTACTAAACGGACAATTGGATATTGAAGCGCTGGAGCAGGCCGAAGAAAGCGAGGTGCGTGCACAGCTTACTGCCATTAAAGGCATTGGCCAGTGGACTACCGATGTATACCTGATGTTTTGCCTGCAACGCAACGATATCTTTCCAATAGGCGATATTGCCGTGGTAAACACCATTAAAGAATTTACCAGCCTGCAAACCCGCGAAGAGATGCTGGCCCATGCCGAAAACTGGCGTCCCTATCGCTCGCTGGCGGTTTACTTTTTATGGCACCACTATTTGAATAAGCGTAACAGAACGGCGCAGTTCTAACCAACACTATTTACCATCTTCAACAAAGCCCTTCCAGCGTTTCATGTACTCTACAAACGGTGGGCTAAGGTGCTGCTGTAACAAGTACTCAACTGTATACGGCGGGCGCAGCGGGTCTGTTTGCGCTTTGGCAAGCGTTGGCCAGTTGGCATTACCAATAGCTGCTTTACCAAGTGCTACAATATCGGCACCAAGGTCTATTGCCAGTTCGGCATCGGCATCATCCCATATATTGCCTGCTACCAATAGCGGCATGGTAGGTACTGCATCTCTAAAATATTCAATCAATCGCTTAGCACCATCGGGGTATTTCTCCGGTTTCTTCAACGCATCCCACGGCGAAAGATGTATATAATCTGCCCCCTCGCTGGCCAATATACGTGCAAGCGCCAGGCTTTCGTCAAAGTCTATCCCTTCAAAGGTGTATTTATCTTCCGGCGAAAGGCGCACGCCAACAATAAAGTTGCGCGACACCTTTTCTCTTATCCCTTTAAGTATACTCAGCAAAAAGCGGTTGTGGTTTTCAAAGGCTCCTCCCCACTCATCGGTTCGGCGGTTGGTTATTTTACTTAAAAACTGGTGTATCAGGTAGCCGTGGGCACCGTGTAATTCTACGCCGTCGAAACCGGCTTTTTCTGCCCTTACTGCGGCCTGTACAAAATCGTTTATTATACGTTTAATATCATCTGCTGTAGCCTCGCGTACAGGCACCGGTGTTTTGGCGTGCGGCATCTGGTGCGCACTGGCGCTTAACGGTTGTGTACCAATCAGGCTTTCGGGGCTGCGTGCCCCACCGTGAAAAATCTGCGCTATAGCCAGACTGCCATATTGTTTAATACCGGCAGCTAATCGGGTTAAGCCGGGCAGGTGTGCATCGTCGTATATACCCAGCTCACCCTGCCAGCCCTGTCCGTCTTTCGATACGTTGGCGGCACAGGTAATAATCATCCCAAAGCCTTCGCGGGCGCGGCTTACCAGCCAGTTGTATTCATTATCGCTAAGTGTGCCATCGTCGTGGCTTTGTAAGTTGGTAAGTGGGGCCAGTGCAATACGGTTAGGCGTTTGCCTGCCGTTTAAAAAAGTAAAGGGTGTAAACAATTGTCTGCTCATGTTTTGTCATTTATTCAGTAATACTAAAGTAACCAGCTAAGTGGTGTTACGAAATTTTTATTTTGCAGGCAGTGAATATCCGTAACCTGTTGCTTAGTACCGGCCTGCCCGGCATGCTACCCGTTAATGCCTTGGCGGCAATAACGGGGCAACGGTTTATTATGCCGTTTTACCATATAGTAAGCAACCAGCCCTGCCCGCATATTAAACACCTGTACCGGGTAAAAACAGTAAACGAGTTTGAAATCGACCTGGATTTTTTACTACGCCATTATCAGCCAATTAGTGCTGCCGATTTAAACGATGTGCTAAACGGCAAATACAACGGTAAACGTATTTTTCTGCTAACGTTCGATGACGGGCTACGTGAGTGCTATGATGTAATAGCCCCGGTACTGTTGCGCAAAGGTATACCGGCTATATTTTTTCTGAACAGCGATTTTATAGATAACCATGCCTTGATGTTTCGCTATAAAGTAAGCCTGTTAATAGAGCAGCTTAACAACACCAACCCGCAACTAAGCCAACAACTGAAAGCACAGCGTAGCGATAGCCAGTTAATACAACAAACCGCCGAACAACTGCAATACAGTTTTGACGATTTTTTAAAAGCACAACAGCCGTACCTTACCACTACACAGGTGCAGGTATTGCAAAAGCAGGGCTTTACCATTGGTGCGCACAGCCTTAACCATCCATACTATGAGGATATAACGCTACAGGAACAGCTAAATCAAACTCTCGGCTCGCTGGCAGCACTACAACAACAGTTTGGCATTAAAGAAAAGCTGTTCGCTTTTCCGTTTACCGATTTTGGAGTAAAGCAGGATTTTTTTGAGGCTACCATAACCGCACAGAAAATTGATTTTAGCTTTGGCGGCGCAGGCTTTAAGCACGATGTTTCACCCAGGCATTTACAACGTTTGGCTATGGAGCAAGGAACCACCGCACGTAAAATTATTGGTGCAGAGTATTTATACTATCTGCTAAAAATGCCGTTATTCAAAAACACTATCAGTAGGGGCTAATGGAAATTAAAACACTTACACCGGCACAGTTAAAAGCATTCATCGCTACCGATGAGTTTAAAACTATGCCCGTAGTACCCATTAGCACACACCGTGCGCTATCGCACATAGGTAACCCGCGGGTTGCTGCCGATGATGTGATAATGATACTGGCCTACGAAGAGAATAACATGGTAGGTTACCTGGGTGTACTGGCCGACGAAATACACAACGGCACAAGCAGCTTTAAATGCGGCTGGCTAAGCTGTATGTGGGTTGACCCTGCCCTGCGGGGCAAAGGCATAGCCAAACAACTACTGGCTACAGCCTTTACCAGTTGGAATAACCACATACTGGTTACCGAGTTTACACCCGAGGCCAAAGCCTTGTATGACCGTTCGAAGAATTTTGACGACCTGAAAAGCAATGCCGGCCTGCGTTGTTTTCTACGCTTTAATACGCACCAGGTGTTGCCCAACAAAAAGCCCTGGCTTAAAAAAATAGCTCCTTTACTTCATGTGGCCGATGCTACAGCCAACGTGTTTAATAGTATAAGGCTATCGGTTTTAAAACCGGCAACAACATCTGACATACGCTGGCAGCCAGTAACCGAAATAGACAATACCCTGGCTGCATTTATTGATACCCACCAGCAAAACAGCTTTGAAAAACGCGGGGCCGCCGAACTAAATTGGATACTTAAAAACCCGTGGCTAAAAGTATCGGCCCCCACCAGCGAGAGTAAGCGCTACCACTTTTCGAGCGTAGCGGCACAATTTAAAAACCTGTGCTTTGCAGGGTACAACAGCAGTAACCAGCTAACCGCTTTCATATTCTTCTCGTTACGCAATGGGCATATAAAAATACCGTACGCCTTTTTCGCACCCGAACATACTACCGCTATTACCGCTAAAATTTACGAAGTAATGCTGACCGAAAAAGCAGCAATGCTTACAGTGTTTAATCAGCATATTACAGCCTGCCTTAGCAATAACCCTACGCCGTTTTTATATAAGCGACCGGTTTACAGGCACTATATTATTACCAAAGCACTAAGTGCGCATTTTACCAATAAAGCACCGCTTACCATACACGATGGCGATGCCGATTGCGCCTTTACCTGATTGATAAATTTATTGGCATAATAACGGGCAATTAGTTTACAGTAATAGTAATTTTGCATCATCATTTTACGTTATTAAATAAACCTGTTGTATGGGAAAAACTGTAAGCGCATTTACCAATGACGCACTGGGCACTATGGATGCTGTAGCCGTGGCCGAAGCTATAGCCAAAAAACAAGTATCGGTTGCCGAAGTAACCGAAGCGGCCATTGCAAGGGCCGAAAAAGTAAACACCGACCTAAACGCCATTGTACTTAAAACATACGATGTGGCCCGCAACCAAAGCAGGCTTACACAAACAGGCGCCCTGTACGGCGTACCGGCTTTTGTAAAAGATAACGAGAATATTAAAGGCTACCCTACCCAAATGGGCACCGGTGCTTTTATAGGCAAACCGGCCGCTAAGGATAGCCGCTTTTACAAGCAGTTTACCAGTACCGGCGCCAACGCGTTGGGTAAAAGTACTATGCCCGAGTTTGGTTTAATATGCAGCACCGAAAACGAAAAATGGGGCATAACCCGCAACCCATGGAATACCGACTATACCACCGGTGGCTCATCATCGGGCTCGGCAGCACTGGTTGCCAGCGGCGTAGTACCTATTGCTTCGGCAAACGATGGTGCAGGTTCTACCCGTATACCCGCAGCCTGCTGTGGGCTGGTGGGCTTAAAGCCCAGCCGTCATAGGTTAGTATCGATAGATGGAGGCGAGTTGATGCCCTTGCAGATTGTGTACGAAGGGGTACTAACCCGGTCGGTACGCGATACGGCCCTGTTTTATGCCGAAGCTGAAAAATTTTACCGCAACCCACGCCTGCCCGAACTGGGCCATGTAAAAAATGCATCGAAACTGCGCCTGCGCATAGCCTTTTTTAATAACCCTGAGCGGGGTAAACTGGGCCACCAGGATGCAGATACTTACCGCACCCAGTTGGAGACCGCAGAATTATTACAAAAACTGGGACACACAGTAAAGCAGATTGACCTGCCTATTGATATAGATGCGCTGAGCGAATACTACCTGAACTATTACGGCTTTATGGCATATTTAATTTCGCACTGGGGCCGTGTAGTACTTAAAGCACCGGTAGATAAATCGCAACTGGAACCATTTACCACCGGGCTTAGCAGCCGGTTTAAAAGCAGGCCACTATCGGTACCACGCAGCATACGTATGCTACGCGAAAACAGCGCCAAAGCCGAAAAGCTGTTTGATAAATATGATGTGTTGATGACACCCGTAGTATCGCACAACACACCATTGTTGGGCCACTTTTCGCCAAAGCTCAGTTACGAAGATGTAACCCGCCGCGCCATTGAGTATGCCAGCTATGCCGGCTTACAAAATGTAAGCGGTGCACCGGCTATATCGCTGCCGCTGGGTGTAGCAGGCAACAACATGCCCGTAGGTGTACACTTTACAGCCCCTTATGGTTTAGATAAACGCCTGCTGGAACTGGCCTACGAACTGGAAGAGGCAAAACCCTTCAGGCTGATAGCTTAGTTTATGGAAAATGATGATATATTCATCATGAACAAAACACTATATGGCTAAATCCATTTATCTGCAACTTACCAAACCCTGTACCGAGCGATGGGATAAGATGATACCCACACAACAGGGTGCTTACTGCAGCAGTTGCAACAAACAGGTAATTGACCTTACCGCTAAAACAGAAAACGAAATATATGAACTGGTAACACAGCACAACGGCGAAATGTGCGCACGGTTAACCAAACAGCAGCTAAACACCCCTATAAGAAAAAGTGAACTGGTAAACGGTTGGTTTAACTGGCGCGCTATTGCAGCAAGCCTTGGTGCTCTGCTGGCAGTTGAAAAAGCGCAGGCAAGCACCAGCGATAGTACAACGATTGCAATACACAACCCTTCAAGGGCCAACGCAATAGAAATAGATACACTACCAGTAAAACCAGATATTCTCACAGGTACAGTAGTAGATTCAGCAACCAATGAGCCGCTTAAATACGCAACAGCATTCATAAAAGACCTACATATTAGTACTGTTACCGACTCCAATGGTGTTTTTACTATAGAAAACGCTTCTCTTTACAAAGACCAGACATTACAAATCAGGCATCTGACGCATGTGGATGTTGAGGTAGCAGTAAATGAATTTATACCCGGCAGTAAAATACGTATGGTATGGGAATATATTGATGTATCTGAACTTGGGACGGTCACATACTTATACGGCAACCCGTTTTTAGATCAAGGAGTGGGCCCACCACCACCCGATCTTACAGCTGTGCCGTATTACGACCGGCCCCGCAAAAACAAAAAGCAACGTAAGTAATCATTACGCCAGCTGTAAACTGCTATTAGTATAATTCAATATCTTAGCTCCCATAATTTTAAACCTAAAGCAACTAGTATGTTCGAAACATTTGAAACCATATCGTTAACCGAAGTACAGGAGAGAGAACAGGCCGGCTTTATTGCCAAAGTATATGGCTGGATGAGCCTGGCATTGGCCATTACAGCCATTGTATCTATGCTGGTAGTATCATCACCAGCGGTACTTCAGTTTATTTTCGGAAACCGCTTTGTATTTTTTGGCTTGCTGATAGCCGAGTTACTATGCGTTGGCGCACTGGTTGGTGCCGTAAACCGTTTTTCTAGTACTGTAGCCACAGCAGTATTTATTGGCTATGCCGTATTGAACGGGCTTACGCTATCGTGTGTTTTTCTTGCCTACACATCAGCATCTATAGCAAGTACATTTTTTATTACGGCCGGCACTTTTGGTATAATGAGCGCCTATGGCTACTTTACCAAACGCGACCTTACCAGCATGGGCAACCTGCTTGGCATGGTGCTGATAGGTATAGTAATAGCATCGCTGGTAAATTTATTTTGGGCTAACAGCACACTTTACTGGATACTTACATACGCCGGCATTGTTGTTTTTGTGGGGCTGATAGCGTACGATACACAAAAGATAAAATACATGTATCAAAGCGGATTGATAGAAGGCGACAATGTACGCAAAGGTGCCATACTGGGTGCGCTTTCGCTGTACCTTGATTTTATCAACCTGTTTTTATTGTTACTGCGCCTGTTTGGCCG
>JBJOOW010000171.1:0-7484 GCA_046051095.1 Bacteroidota bacterium
TTTCTTTTTTCGATGAATATTTTACTGCGTTCGATACCAGGTTTACTACCACCTGCTCTATCATACTGGCATCGGCCAGCACCGGTGGCAGGTTGTTCATTACCAACGTGGCACGGTGCGGCGATGTAAACAACAGCGTATCCCAAACCGAGTTAAACACGTTAGCCATATTTACCTTTTGCAGGTTAAGCGGGTCTTTACCGTATTTAGCCAACACCAGCAGATCATCAATAATGGCGTTCATACGCCGGCTGCTACTCTCAATGTGGTCAAATAGTTGTTTCAGGTCTTCGCTAAGGCTGTGGCCGTGCTCCGATGCTATTAGCTTTGTAAAACCCATTACACTGCGCACCGGCGAGCGTAAATCGTGCGATACCGAATAAGCAAAAGCTTCTAATGCTTTGTTGGCCTCTACCAGTTCATAGGTTCGTTGCTCAACCCGGTTCTCCAGTTCGGCGTTTAACTTGCGTATTTCATCTTCGGCATATTTGCGGCGTGTTATATCGGTAATGGCTATACACGTGCCTACCACATTTTCTTTATCCAGTATTGGCTTGCCATTAATACTGCACCAACATACCTTGCCATTCTCATCGGTAAAACTTGTCTCGCAGGTTATATCGCGGCCACTCTTTATGTAAGCATCAAACTCGTTAAAGGCAATCAGTTTATCTTGTTGCAGCAAGCTTTTAAAGTTGGCGTTTTCTGTTAACTCGTAACCCAGCAGTTTTTTTACACTTTGGTAACTTACCTGGTTGTATGCCACCACCTGGTAATCGGCATTTAAAAACAAAAAGCCTACATCGGTATTCTGAAAAATAGCCCTCAGGTTCGATTCGGAGTTTTTAAGCGCCTCCATAGCTTTGCGTTTCTGGTCGCGCTCCAGCGCTTCGTTTAACGCCCTCACTATTTTAGGCTCCAGCGAAAACAACTTATCCTTCAATGCATAATCGGTAATGCCGTTCTTAATAAACTCAACAGCACTTTCTTCGCCTACGGTACCCGATACCAGTATAAATGGTATATCGGGGTTTACCTGTTGCTTTATTTTAAAGGCACTAATGCCATCAAAACCCGGCAGCGAATAGTCAGATAAGATAATATCGGGCCGGTACACGGTTAATGCACGGGTATAATCTTCCTGCGTTTGTACCACAAGCGTTTCGTTATCGGCAAACGATTTACGCAGTTCAAACTTCAGCAAATCAATATCGCTGGCATCATGCTCCAGTATCAAAAATCTGATGGTGCGGCTCATAATACGTGGGTTTTAATGTGGGGGTTGGTTTATAAGCAGCCAATAAAATCCTAACTCTACTACAGCCTTATGAAAATCTTCAAATTCTACCGGCTTTACCACGTAGCTGTTTACACCAAGCTCGTAACAAGTTCGTATATCCGGGTCTTCTTTAGATGAGGTAAGCACCACCACCGGTATTTCGTGGGTGCTTTCGTTGCTTTTTAGTTCCTGCAAAACCTCTATGCCGTTTACCTTAGGCATTTTAAGGTCAAGCAATATTACTTTTGGCTTGCTGCTATGGCGGCCTTCATAGCTACCTCTGGCAAAAATATAATCCAGCGCTTCTGCGCCGTCTTTTACATGCAACAGGTTATTGGCAAGGTTTTTCCTTGTAAGCGCCCGGATAGTCATTTCGGCATCGCTCATGTTGTCCTCTACTAACAGTATCTCTACGTCGTGCATAATATGGGTATTTAGCACCGGCATCCCCCTGCCGGCACGGGCGTTATTACAGATGTATAATTACAGACGTAGTGTAGCACACTACTTTCCACAGGCATATACCCGCAGTAATCTGCATTTACAAAATCCCTAACTACCAACCTTCTTTCCCGTTTCCTCTTTAAAAGCTGTGTTTTACAGTGTGTCTCTCTATACTATGTAACCGTTTGCTTGTCCAGGGCTGGCGGTTAGTTATTACGTATCTATTCTATTGCCTAAAAACTATTCTACACGCAATACCGGCTGCGTTTGTGTGGCAGTAGTATTACTCACATTCATTTTTACCTCTAATGGTTCGCCGGTTTTTTCTACTACACTCATATCGGCTATTTTGCGGCTGTATGGGTTTAGCCCTGCTACGCTGTGTAGCTGTAGGTGCTCTATAAGCCCGCCTTTTCTTTCACGTGCTACCGGTAATGTTTGTCCGTTGCTTAAACCCACGTACCAGGTAGAATCCTGACGGGTTACGCTACGCAGGTAACGTGTATTAATTAAGTGCGATTTATGAATACGGAAAAAACCGTATGCACTGATAAGTTTTTCGTAATATAGCAGGGTGCAACTAACCACCAGCACCTGGCCATCGGCTAAATGAAACTCGGTGTACGAACTTTCGCTGCTGCAAAATACAATTTGCGACAGCGGAACGTAAAACCAGCCGTCGTTAGTACTTAGTAACAAGGTCTCCTCGGGTTGTGGAGATGGATACGAAAGTATTGGTTTCATGCTCTGTTGTTTCATACAACAATATTACACACACACATCTTCCAGCTCCAAAGACAGAATTCCGTCGTTTTCCGCCCATAAACCGTATTGCTGGCTTAACGAACGGCAACCCTATACACTCAAAACACATTGATAGACAAGCTATTGTTGGTATTTTACAAGCAATACTCTTTCCGGCAAAAAGTGCGGTTTTTTATATTTGATGAGCCTATTTTGAACGGCGTTTTAACAGTTTAACGGTATTGGCAGTTTAACGAACGGTAGTATTTAACCCCCAAACAGAAAATCCGGTAACAGCTAAATGGCAGCGCCTGTACATCTTTCTAAACTTACTTCGGTATTAAAGCAGCTAAGCGAAACAGAAATGGAGCGGTTAGAAACATTTTTACAGTCGCCTTACTTTGATGTACCCACCGGGGCTCTGCCGCTTTTCCAATACCTTAGCAAACTACACCCTGTTTACGACGAGAAGAAAACTGCTGCCGAGTACATACAAAAAAAGGCCCCTGCATTAGGTAACCAAAAACGCCAGGCCAACTATGGCAGCGATTTACTTAAAGCTATAGAACACTTTTTAGCAGTAGAAGACTTTAAAGCTACAACCGATAGTGTAGACCGCCACCGCTTACAGGCGTATAAAAAGCACCATATGTTCGAGGCTTTTAATAAAGAGCACGAACAACTACTTAAAAAGATTGATGAAGATAGCGAACAAAACTACGATACGTTTTACCAGCGCCATATACTTACCGAACTTGCCTTAAATGGATTCGACACAAAGTTAAATCGCACAATCCGTAACGATGTTTTTCCGGTTACTAAAACACTTGATGAATTTTATGCGCTTAAAAAGCTACGCTATCACTGCGAACTACTCAACCGCCACCAGGTATTGGGCACACCTTATAATGCAGAAAACATTAATTATATACTTAGCGTTTTAGAGCCACTAAGCAGCGAAAGCTATCCGCATGTTTACCTTTTTGTAAACGTATATCAAATGCTAAACGCAGTTGACTTTGAAACCGGAGAAAAATCATATCAACTGCTACGTGGTTTTATCGATCAACACATGGCATCTTCTTCTGGGCTTAACATAAAAGAAACCATAAACTATATAACCAATTTTGGTCTATACTGGAACAGCAAAGGTTTTCAACGTGCAGGAGAAGTTGCACTGTGGGGGCATGAAATAAAAATGGATGTTGACGAATTACTTGAAAGAGGCAAAATATCGCCCTCTAATTTCAGAAATATTGTAGCCCTGGCTATACTTAATAAAAAAGACCCACAATGGATAAAGTGGTTTATTGATATATATGCGGTACATCTACCCGATGAGTACAAAGAAACTAATCTGGCTTTTGCATTGGCACAGTACTATTACTATCTGGCCGACTTTAATAAAGCCATGCCATTGTTTCAACAAGCGCAGGTAAAAGAAGAACCCATTTTTAACGCTATAGTAAGACGCTGGCAGTACATGTGTATGTACGAGCAGGATCCTTCAAACATAGATACCCTTTTCGATTTTTTAAACGCTTACGAACGATACCTGGGTAGGTATGCCGAGCAGTTTCACTGGATGAAAGAGATTTTTGTAAAAAACATCTTCTACTCTAAAAAACTACTTAAAGCTACCGATGCAGCTAAAAAGAAAGAACTAAAACAGGCATTAGCTAACGAACAATATTTTACCGGAAAAGAATGGCTACAAAAACAGCTATAGTAACCTTATATAATACAACCAGCAGGCAGGGCAGCGCTACCCCGCCTGCTGCTGGTTATATGTACTTAGTATTACAGCTTAAACTGCTTGCTGTAGCTGGTGTATTCGCAAACTATCATAGCGCTATAAGCACCTTTAGGCAAATCTTTCAGCGATACAGAGCAATCGTAGCCACCGCATTGCTGGCTTTTAACCAACTCGCCGGTAGTAAGGCGGTAAACATTTATCTGTTTTATCTGTCCTTCATCGGCGTTAGAGGTGGCAAACAAAACCCAACCTTCTATAAAGGTTACTACACGTTTAAAATTGAAAGATCCCGCAGCCTGGCTGGTAAAATTCATGGCAGGCAGCATAAGGGCAACGGCTACAAGCGAAGCGAGGAAAAGTTTTTTCATTGTAAATGTTTTTTTGTGAGTAATTGGTTAAGTGGTGCAAAGCAACTACGCCACAAGCCGGGGCAGGTATCAAGTCAAAAACAGGATTGTATCAAGATTGTATCAACATGCTAACTATGCGTCAGGAAATAGAGCTGCTGTTAGAGCTGGGTAACCGTTTGGTACGGTTATACTGCCGCGACTGTGTGCCCGATATTACCTGCCTTACCAAGTGGACCTTTCGCGATGCGCTGATACGCAACATTGCATTTAAGTGGAGCATACCTTACGACCAGCTACCCGGCGAGCAAACACTGTATCGCGCCTTTAGAGAGTACAAATACAGCAGCGCCACTAAAGAAAAACTGGCCCTGTTTTACTATGCCATACAGGACCCTGCCGTTGCGCTGATAGTAAACAAAGAGTATGAACCCCTGGCCGGCATACAGCGCACACAAAGCTTTAAATACTGGAACCGCTTTGTAGCCGAGGTAAAAGATACCGCCGATAAAACACGCGTAGCCGAAGAAGAAATAACCCGCCTGAAAGAATTTGTAAGCACGCTTGATGAAAACAAACGGCAAATACTATTAGAACTACTGCAGGCCGAGCGCAGCAAAAGCAACATATCGGTTAGTATAACCCGCGATATGCCCTTGTTTGAAGAAAATAAAGCGGTAGCATAACAATTACATCTGGTAAACTTTCGCCCCCAAAAACAACATTTTGGATAGTCCGCCGTTAGTATATACCTTCGCGCCCTCTGTAATGAATAAGGTAAGTAAGTTTTTGTATCACTTTTCTCTCCGGTCAATGGTCTCTGGTCAATGGTCTAAGCCTGTGCTATTGCTGGCACTGTGCTGGCTGGCAGCTACAGGCGCTACTGCCCAAATACACGAATTTGGCGTGTGGGGCGGGGTAACCAACTACTTTGGCGATCTAAACACCCAAACCTCGTTTAAGTTTGTCCGCCCGGGGGTAGGCGCATTTTACCGCTACAACATTAAATACCGCGGCGGTTGGAAAACCTCTTTTAACTGGGGGCAGGTAGAGTTTGACGATGCCAAAACCAACATTGCCTGGAACAAGCAGCGCAACCTGTCGTTCAAATCCGATATTTTTGATGTTACCACCCAAATAGAGTTCAACTTCTTTAAATTCGACAAAGCCGACCCTAAAGGCAAACACTGGTGGACCCCTTACCTGGGCACCGGCCTTACGGTTTTCTTTTTTAACCCCAAAGCCCTATACAACGGCAAATGGTACTACCTGCAGCCGCTGGGCACCGAGGGGCAAAACGATGCCAGCTACTCGGGTGTTAAAAAATACCGCCTGTACAGCCTGGCCATACCCATTGTGGGCGGTTTTAAATTCTCGTTTAAGCGTAACTGGAACATAGGGGTAGAAGCCGGCGTGCGTAAAACCTTTACCGATTATCTGGACGATGTAAGCGGCAAATACCCCAGTTATGCCTCATTACCAGGCGGTTCTACAGGCCTGGCAGCCGCCCTTAGCGACCGCAGCGGCCAAAACGGCGCCGAAAAAATAGGCAAACCGGGCTTTCAGCGGGGCCAATCGCCTAAGTTTGATGACTACCTGTTTATGGGTATTACCCTATCGTACACTATTATGAAAACCCAGTGCCCCAGCCCTAACGGAACTTACAGGTAAAAAGCCTATCTCTCACCTATTTTAATATCTTCGCCCCCGCTTTAAAAATATGTTAAAGCCAATAATTACTAACTTGTATAAAGCAGTAGTTACTTAATTGGTTAAAAAGCATTTTAGTAAGGCAAAATAAATTTTAAAACCTGCGTTTAATCGTTCGCTAAGTGAGTTTAAAAGAGCAAATAGACTTAACCCGCATACCTAAGCACATTGCCGTTATAATGGATGGCAACGGGCGTTGGGCCAAGCAGCACGGCAAAAACCGTGTTTTTGGCCATACAAACGGGGTAACTGCAGTGCGCGAAACATCAGAGGCCTGTGCCGAGCTGGGGGTAAAACACCTTACCCTGTATGCGTTTAGTACAGAGAACTGGAGCCGCCCGCAGTTAGAGGTTACAGCACTTATGACCTTGCTGTTAAAAACGATTAACAGCGAGCTTAAAACTCTTATTAAAAATGATATTCGCCTCGGTGCTATAGGCGATATCGACTCGCTGCCAAAAAGCGTAGCCAAACAGCTGCGCGAGGCTATTGATAAAACCGCCGGCTGCAAGCGTATGGAGTTAATACTTGCGCTTAGCTACAGCGGCAAAAACGAAATAGTAAATGCAGTTAAACACATAGCACAAAAGGTACAGAACAACCTGATAAGCCTGAACGATATTAACGAGCAGCTTATTAGCGATAACCTGTACACCGCAGGGCGACCCGACCCTGAACTGCTGATTAGAACCAGCGGCGAACAACGGGTAAGCAATTTTTTGTTATGGCAACTGGCCTATGCAGAGTTTTATTTTACCGATAAATTCTGGCCCGAGTTTAACAAAGAAGAACTTTATAAAGCTATTATTGACTATCAGAACCGCGAACGCCGTTTTGGTAAAACCAGCGAACAGATAGTTGACAATAAAAAGTAAACCGAACCGAAAACATCCATATTCTGAAAAAAGTATTCCTTCTACCCTTAGTATTTGTATATACTTTGCTGCTGGCGCAGCAACCTCCTGCCGTGTTCGATTATTCGAAAAGCGTGGAGTACGAAGTTGCCGACATTAAGGTAGAAGGAGCCCGTTTCCTCGATGCCAATATCCTGGTTAACCTTTCGGGGCTTACCAAAGGCGATAAAATTAAAATACCCGGCGAGCAGATACCTAAAGCCATTAAAACCCTTTGGCGCCAGCGCCTGTTTACAAACGTATCGGTAGAGGCTACCGATATTGTAGGTAATAAAGTATACCTGGTCATT
>JBJOOW010000172.1:0-5677 GCA_046051095.1 Bacteroidota bacterium
ATGCGCCCGATGCCTTTGATATGTTTACCAAGCATGCTATTAAAGAAGGCTTTACGCTGGAGACGTTGAAGAAGGCCGGGCTTACATCGCCTAAAGAGGGGAGCACTGCCGATTTTTTCCGTAACAGGGTAATGTTCCCCATACATAACATGACCGGTAAGGTGGTGGGGTTTGGCGGCCGTATAATGGTAAAAGATGAGAAAGCCCCCAAGTATGTAAACACTGCCGAGAGTGAGGTATACCTTAAAAGCAAGTTGCTTTACGGGGCTTACTTTGCTAAAAACGATATACGTAAAAAAGATGAATGCTTACTGGTAGAAGGTTATACCGATGTGATATCGCTGCACCAGGCAGGCATTGAGAACGCAGTAGCTTCATCGGGTACATCGTTAACGCCCGACCAGATACGGTTGGTGAAGCGTATTACGCCTAACATTACCATGTTGTACGATGGTGATAACGCGGGTATTAAAGCGGCCCTGCGTGGTACCGACCTGATACTGGAAGAAGGGATGAATGTGCGGGTAGTAATATTGCCCGATAGCGAAGACCCTGACTCGTATGTAAAGCGTGTAGGGGCCGAAGCATTTGCACAGTTTATTAAAGAAAACCGTAAGGACCTTATACTGTTTAAGTCGTCGTTATTTGCTGCAGAGGCCAAGGCCGACCCGATAAGAAAATCGGAGTTGATACGGGATATAATAGAATCGATAGCCAAAATACCCGACCCTATACACCGCTCGGTATATACCAAAGAATGTAGTCAGCTGTTTGATATGAACGAGCAGATACTGATTACCGAGGTGAACAAAACGCGCCGTAAAAAAAATAAGGAGCAGGAGAAGGAAGAAGAGAAGCAGAACGTTAAGTTTAAAGAAGATGAAGTACCGCAAAAGGTACATCAGGAGCAGTATAATGAGAGTGCCAGCAACCTGCCTATACTGGAACGCGACATTATTCGTATTTTGATAGAATTCGGAGCCTGGAAGATAGGCGATGAGGAAAACGAAATATCGGTAACACAGTATGTGCTTGATGAACTTGAAGGCCTTAGTTTAGAGACCACACCGTACAAGGCCATTTACGATTACATACAGCATGAGTTTGCCGAGGGGTATGTGCACGACGAGAAGTTTTTTACAAACCATGATGATACAGCTATCTCTTCGGTGGCTATTGGTATACTGGCGCAACCATATAGCATAAGCGAAAACTGGTTTAATAAATACAAGATAGTAGTGCCCGGTAAAAACGAGATTTTTACCAAAGATATAGCCTCGGCTATAATGCGGTTTAAGCAATACCGTAACATTGGGGAACTGAAGAAGATAGAGGCGCGTATTAAAGAAACCCAGGATGATGGCGAACTGCTGAAGCTGATGAAGCTACACCGCCTGCTTATTGAGCAGAAAAAGGAATTTGCCCGTACTGTAGGCAATGTAATATACCGCCCGGGTATGTAATTAAAACACAGCCCGTATCTCTGCACGGCCTGTATGTACTGATTTTAAAGTTGATTTATCGCCGGGGGTAAAGCCTGTCATACGTCCATCGTATACAATGGTTAGCTGTATGTTTTCGGTAAGGCTTTGCGAGTAGCTGGCGCTCCACACCAGGTTGTTACCGTTGTTAAGGCCTTCCAGCATAGCATACTCCAATTGCTGGTTTGGGTAATTTTTATCGTTGTATTTAATGGTGGCATACGAAAAGCTTGCATCTACACTGCTTTTGCCCTGCCTGTTATAACGCGCGTTTAGCGTAAGTTTATGGCTTTGTGCGGTTTGGTTACCAACTGTATCGGTAGGGTTTATTTTGTTAGAGAAATCGTACTTTAAGCCAATGCGCAAAAAGGTTTTAAACTGGTAGTTAATATCGGCGCTGGCATCGTTGTAGGTAAACCTGTAACGCAGGTTGTCGTAAAAATCTGACTGATTGGATTTTAAGCCATTTACATAACCCCATTGCGTGTTAAGGGCTTTAATAATGTTCCAGCGCAGACTAACGCCCTGGCTTTGTACCAGCCTGTTTTCAAAACCGGCAGTAAGTAGTGTTCGGTTACGGGTGTAATTAAAATCGAATTGTGCCCCGTATTTAGATTCCATACGGTTAAAGTAAAGTGTGTTGCGGCTGCTAATGGTAGTAGCTACTACCTGGTTGTCTTCGCGCTTAAGAGGGAATGGGTTAAAGTAGTCGCCTACTTTTTTACTTTTTTCAACAAACGTTTTTTTACTAATGCTGATACTGGCAAACACGCTAAACATGGCTACTATTTTCCGTACGCCGGTTTTGTTGCGCCATACTGCCGCGGGGTTAATGTTTAGTACCTGATTAAACTGTGTGCTGTTTACGGGTACCAGTTCGGGAGTGGTAACAAAGGTGCGGAAGTAGGACGAGTCGTACGTAAAGCCCGATGGCTTAGGTACATACTCGCTGATATCTTTAACGCCGTTGCCGTTTTTATCGCCGTTCTCCGGATAAATATAATCGCCCTGATTGGTTGGCGAAGCAACGAATATTACCTGCTGTTTTTGTTGCGTACCAGTACCTATTTCGTACAGGGTAGTAGAGCGAAATACACCACGTACTGCCGTAAAGCTGTAATCTACCCGGCCCAGATAAAAATGTTCAGGTTGGTTTAGTATTACGGCTGAATCTTTATTTACAGCATGGCGGTAGGTAAAGTTGTAATTGATTGTTTGGTTCTTTATAGAGCTTACCTGTCCGCTGATAGTTACAAACTGTGCCTGATAGTATGGTGTGTTAAAGGTTTGTCCTTTGCCTTTGTGCTCAATACGTACGCCGGCTTCTATACCAAATTTGTTCACTGCTGTATCAGCAGTACCTGCATACACTTTGTAGTTTTGCCACAAGTAGCTGGCGCCTGTTAGTGTATCGGAACCTTTGCCTTTTATCATGTTTATCTCATGGTCGAAAAGCGTTCCTATTTTCCAACCTTTGGTTTTGGCAGAAGTATAGTAGAAATCGGCTTTGGGGCGTATATAGTTAGAACTGCCTGTTAAAGATTTTGAGCTTAGATAACTGGTGGCGAGCGTAAAGTTTACTCCGTTCCGGGATATGTTAGCGTTAAGCCCGTTCTCGTAGCCACGGTAAAAAGTATCTTGTACAAAGGCTTTAAAACGGTAGTTAATACTACCGGCTTTGCTCCAGTTATAACCCAGGTTAGCAGTTGCCAGATGCTCGTTGTATCGTTTTTGCGATACCGCCAGGTTCCAGTCGCGGTTAAATTCTATGTTACGGTAGCGCTCAATAGTATTAAACCGGTTTTGTAAAAACTCGTAGTTAAACGTGTAGCTAAAGTTTTGTAACGATTGGCCGGCTGTATCGCGTTTGGTTATTATTTTACCTGTATAGCCAGCCCGGGCAGCAAACCCCAGGTTTGTGCTGTTGTTTTTGCTGGAGAACATATTGTTATCGAAGTTGCTCATAGCTACTTCGGCACTCAGCATGTTGTTTTTATCTATCCGCACATCGGTAGCCAGTGTATACATTTGCTGATACTTAGGCGTTACCAGAAATATAACAGGCTCATAAGAACCTTGTGGAACTGCTGTAAACGTAGATGTGTCGATAAAAGGCGCTACCCAGCTAAATACACGTCCGTTTGCAGTGCTGTTAACGGGTGTATAGTTGCCTTTGCCTTCGCCTACATATGTGAAAGTTGCAGCAAATTTTGCCCGCACCGTATCGGTGCTGTATACCAATACCGAATCGAAGTGGAAGTTAAACCCGGATTGAAAAACCAGTGTATCGCGTAAATCGTAAAGTACGCGGTTGGCATCGTAGCCCACACTATCAAATCCACGGAAGTATGCATTTTGTATGCTATCGCCCAGATTGGCCAGAAACTGTTTTTTTTCAGCATTCAGGTTTTGCTGTACGTTTTGGCCTTTGCTATCCTGTTCGCTATATAGGTTAAAACGCACATCGGCTACTTTGGTTTGTAACTCTGTGTTAGCATATACCGAGCTGCGCTGGTAGTTTTTATCGCTATACTCAAACTCAACTACAATACGCAGATCTTTTGATATAATACGACGGGGCATAAATCTTATCTCGCCCAGGTTGTAGTCAATTACATAATCGCGGTCGGCACCACGCTCCATTTTGGCACCGTTAATAAAAACCTCTTCGGTGTTCGACAGGATGATGATAAACGTTTCGCCATTGGCACCTGTTAGCTTATAGGGGCCCTGGTTACCTTCGGTTACAACCAATGAGTTACGCGCGAACTTACCACGAGAAATACCGCCGGCTACATTGGTGCTGATGGTGCCTACTTTCTTAATTTTATAAGCACCGCTGTAGTAGCCACCCAGATTTTTTTTAGAAAACTTGAGGAAGTAGTTCTTCTCCGGGTTGTATAAATCGAAGTCGCCCACAATTACCTTTTGCTGGTCTTGCCGTAACTGTATAAACACTTTATCGAACTCCTGTATTTGCTGGGTGTTACCTTCGGGTTGTATAGGTATGTTATTATCGGTAATGGCAGCAGTAATTTCAAGATCTTTGGTAAGCATACCACTTAGCTGCAGGTTGAAAAGCGAGTTAAGGGTTACGTTCTGATTGTTGCCAAATGATACGCTGCGGGCAAAGCTGCCGTTATAATCCAGGCTACCAAAATCAATCAATTTATTGCCCACCTCTTCGGGGTTATAGATAAACGGCCTTAACAGCGAATTGGCGTTACCATCCATGTAACGGGCATAGCTTTTATGGTATGTTTCATCGGCCAACGCGAAAGGATATACCCTGAAGAATACCTTAATTGAGTCAACTGTTGGCTTTTGTTTCCAGATAAGTTTAGACTCGAAGGCTTTGATAGTATAGGAGGAAGAATCAATAACAGTTCCATCGGGTGCTTTAACTACGAGTGTATTGGGCACCATGCTAAGGCTGTCTAATTTCAGTGTATCGCCGGTAAGGGCAATGCTTTTAAAACGGATATTGTTAAATGCCGATTGCGCACTGCATTGCTGCTGTACGCTAAGCACCACCAACAGGGTGCAAAACAGGCTTAACATGTATTTGCCTAACTTCACTATTTTGTAAAGAAAGTACAATGCAGTGATAAGGAAAATATTGCGTGATAAACAAAGAAATAGGGTGGTTGTTAGTTGTAGGTTTTATCGGGCGGCATTTTTATGTAATAATGAGGGGTGTTACATCGTTATAACCATCAAAATGCTAAAAGATATGAGGTTTGTTACAGTATTATGCCTGGTAGTAGGTTTTATGGTTTCGTGCTTGCAGGCCCAGAATGTGAAAGCCAATTTGGTTAATGCAGGTTCTGTGGCTATTAGACCAAATATGGATAGCCTGCGTAGTAAAGCTCATAGTGCATTTGCTTATTGTACTAAGCATAAATATAATACGGACTTCTGCTTACTGGCAGATATGAACCTGCATTCTGGTGTAAAACGGCTGTTTATTTGGAGTTTTAAGGGCGATAGCATCGTAGCGAGTTTTTTAATGGGCCATGGTTGTTGCGATAATCCATGGGGAGGAGAAAATTCTAAGGATAAGCCTGCTTTCAGTAACGTGGATGGTAGCCATTGTTCATCGTTAGGTAAATACAAAATAGGGGAGAGGGCGTGGAGTGATTGGGGTATTAATGTAAAATACGTATTGTATGGCCTTGATTCTACAAACAGTAACG
>JBJOOW010000173.1:0-5021 GCA_046051095.1 Bacteroidota bacterium
AAACGTATTGGTGTTACAGGTATGATACTGGCCGGTGCTATTGTTACCAATATGCTGCTCGATTTTCCGGCGGCGGGTGTATGGGTAGCTATTATTGTTGGTTCATTTATAATACGTACCGAGTGGCACGAGCTTAAACTGGCGCTGCCCGGTGCTGTGTTTTTATTGTCGCTGGTGTTGTGTGCATCTATGATGCCCGTAAGCGAATTGCCGGCCGCCAGCTGGCAAACAGCATTTGGCTTAGGCTTTATCTCATCGGTATTCGACAATATACCGCTAACCAAGCTGGCCCTTACACAAGGCGGGTACGATTGGGGCGTGTTGGCTTATACGGTTGGTTTTGGCGGTAGTATGTTGTGGTTTGGTTCATCGGCAGGGGTGGCTATCAGCGCTATATACCCCGAGGCCAAGAGCGTTAAAAACTGGCTGTTTAATGGCTGGCATGTTGTGTTGGCTTATGTAGTTTCGTTTTTTATCCTACTTGCTACGCTGGGTTGGAGCCCCCATCCACCACATAAAAAGGCTACTATGCCTGTACAAAATACCACTCAGGCAGAGTAATGTTATTTCGGTTGTTTGTCGCTTTAGTTGCACAATATAGGCCTATTTAACAGGCGGGTAGTGTATTTGTATTTTACCTATAGCAAGGGCATGAGCAAGGCTGCAATTATCTTCACGGCATGATATACGACTTCCTCACTCCGCTTGATAAGGAAAACCTGCTGGAAGGGCAGGAACTGCACCCGGGACAAATTGGCAACTACGTTTTTATTTTTGATGGAACCGAACCAGAAATAGGTTGGTACGATATTGCCATAATAGGAGTAGAAGAGGACCGTGGCTCGGTAGGTAACTCCGGCTCGGCTAAAGGGCCCGACCAGATACGCCGCGAGTTCTATAAGCTTTTTTTACCACCGGTAGAGAAGGAGTTTCATGTAATAGACCTTGGCAATATTAAACCCGGCGATAGTGTACGCGATACTTACTTTGCGCTGGCATCGGTAGTGCTTGAGTTGCTGGTGCATAAAGTGGTGCCGGTAATTATTGGTGGTAGTAACGACCTTGCCTTTGGCCAATATATAGGCTATAAGGGTTTGCAAACGCTTATTAATGTGGTTAACATAGATGAGAGGCTGGATATGTTTGAGAAGGTAAATAACCAGGCCGATTCATCGTCGTACGTAATGGATATATTAACCCATACGCCTAACTATTTGTTTAACTATTCTCATCTGGGCCATCAAACCTATCTTAACGATTCGAAGGCGATAGAGATGCTGGAGAGTTTAAATTTTGATTGTCACCGTTTAGGCTTAGTGCGCGCCAACCTGGAAGATGTAGAGCCAATACTGCGCGATGCCGATATGCTTACCATCGATATTTCGGCCATACGCCAGGCCGATGCACCGGCACATGCTAATGCATCGCCAAACGGCTTTACCGGCGAAGAACTATGCCAGATAACGCGCTATGCGGGGCTGAGCGATAAACTAACATCGATAGGCTTTTATGAAATGAACCCCGGCTACGATAACAACCGCCAAACCGCGCAACTGGTAGCGCAGATGATGTGGTACTTTGTAGAAGGGTTTTACAGCCGCGTGGGCGACTATCCGCTAACACTTGAAGAGCACCTGAAATTTAATGTACATATAGAAGACAGCGACCACGATCTTATTTTTTGGAAAAGCCGTAAAACCGATCGTTGGTGGATGGAGTTACCATTTGGCGATAAAGAAAAATTTGGCCGCCATCAGCTAGTACCTTGCTCTTTCCGCGATTATGAATTAGCCTGCGAACAGGAGCTGCCCGACCGGTGGATGAAAGCGTATACCAAGTTGGTGTAAATGAGAGAGGGCTTATTTTTTAATGCACTCGTTAAATCTCTTAACTATCTCTATAAGGTCATTTGTTGCCAGTGTATTGCTTTCTATTTCTGTAGTTAGTTTTTTGCACTCAGCAAATGTTTTGATGTTTTTTGCGAGAAACTTACCCGATACTTTAAGCTTCATTTCATCACTGTTTTGTTCCCCGAATTCAACTTTAACGGGGGTGAATTTCTTTTTGTATAGCATATAGTAATGGGCTTCGGTAAATGCAGATGAAGAATTAAGCGGAAGTGAGTTTTTAACCCTGTCTGCAACTAATCTGCATGGCCCATCAACTACAACACGGTATAATATGCCGTAGTTAGATAAGTAGTACTCCTCGTCTAATGTTAAATATTGTCTGAACCCTTCGGGTAAATTGTATACATAGAGTTCCTTTATGTTGTTAGGAATAAACTGCTCTTCTTTTCCATTGGGGTAAGCAAAAAATACAATCACATCGCTTATATACGAACTAAGTAACGTGCTTTGGTCGTACCGGTGATCTACTTTGCCATATATAGTATCGCCCTGTGCTTTAACAATAAAGCAGCTATCCCAGTTTAAGTGTTTTTTTGCAAGCTTCTCCTGCTTACTTTTTTGTCGGTTTGGGCTTTACCTAAGGCTGGTATTAAGGTTATAGCTATCAGTAATGTTACTCTGGTAATTGCTATCACGATGCGGTGTGTTTATAGGTTTTTATTGTTAGTACTACCTAGTCTTTCAAAATCTTCTCCAACTCATTCTTCCGCGATCCTTTTATTAGCATTAGTGTGTTGCTAAATGCTTGTTGTTTAAACCATGCTTTCACTTCATCGGTGGTTTCAAACCAAAGCACATTGGGTGTAGTGGTACCTTTAAGCATTTCGAAGCCTTTGCCAACAAAAATACGCTGTACATGTTGCCAGGCGGCTGTGGTTACTGCTGCTATTATTTTTTCGTGTTCGCTTTGCGAGTACTCGCCCAGCTCCATCATTTGCCCTACAATGGCAACTTTATAAGGGGCTTCGGTTTTCTCAAAATTTTTTAGTGCCTCTATCATACTGCTGGGGTTGGCGTTGTAGGCATCCAGTATAATTGTATTACTGCCCAGCATTATTTTTTGCGAGCGGTTGTTGGTAGGGGTATAGGCTTCAATAGCACTTTTAATGTCGTCAACAGGCACGTTAAAGTAAACGCCTATACACACGGCGCTCATCACATTTTCAAAATTATAATCGCCAACCAGGTTGGTTTGTATGGTGGTGCCGCCGGTTTCTATCAATAAAAATTCTTTGCTGTTTCCAATGCTACCCCTGCAAAACACATTGTTCCCAGTTCCATATGTAATAGTGGTATTGGTGTTATTTGCTGCAGGGTGCCAGTTGTTAACCAGTTTTTCGTTATCGGCGTTCAAAAATATTTTGCCGTTGCGTGCAGCGATATCGCGGTACAGTTCAGTTTTTCCTTTCAGCACACCTTCCGGGCCACCAAAACCTTCTAAGTGCGCACGGCCTATATTGGTTATTAGTCCGTAGTCGGGCTTTACATATTGGCAGTAACCGGCTATTTCGCCCTGGTGGTTAGCACCCATTTCTATTACGGCCATCTGCACATCGCTTTTAATACTAAGTAGAGTTAGCGGTATGCCTATATGGTTATTCAAATTGCCTTTGGTAGCATAGGTTATATATTTTTTAGCCAGCACAGCAGCAATTAACTCTTTGGTAGTGGTTTTGCCATTGCTACCTGTAATGGCTATTACCGGGCATTTAAGCTGCTGCCTGTGGTAGCCCGCTAACTGCTGCAGGGTTGTAAGTACATCAGCTACCAGTATCAACCGGCTGCCGTATAGGGCTTGCCAATCATTATTAGTAAGCTCATCTATTACAACATAGGCAGCGCCTTTTTCCAAAGCTTCGGCGGCAAACTGGTTAGCGTTAAACTTATCGCCTTTAAGGGCAAAAAATATATTGCCGGTACCAATGTTCCGGGTATCGGTAGTTACACCGGTAGATTGTAAAAAAAGCTCGTATAACTGTTCAATTTGCATGGCCTGAAAATAAGAAGTGTGCAGTTAGCTTTAAACGGATTGCCAACAGGGCTTATGTATATATGTACAGTGTGCTGTTATACAGGCTATTGTGCCTACAGTTGTAGATACAATTATTTTTTCAGGTTTTTAAAAAAACAAATACCTATAAATTGCTTATTATCAAACATTTATACATTACAAAAAAGAGGGGTATTAACATTGGCAAACAATAAATTGCTGATAATTAGCAAATTGCAAAGGTTGGGGGGTTAACATAGCTTGAACTATGTTAACCCCCAACGGTGTAGCTATAAACAAAAAGCCCCCTGAAATTTTTCAGAGGGCTTTTAAGTATTTGAAAGCGGGTTAATTACCCTTTCATTTTGCGTTTGCCTTTTTCGCTTGGGAAGTTGTTACCACCCTTGCCGTTTTTCATGGTTTTACCCGATGGTGAACCTACACGGTCCATAGCGCAGCGGAAACCAAGGTCATCAGTAGCTAAAGCCTGATCTAAGTAACGGCGTGTGCCTGGCGACAGGAAGTAAGCACGGTCTTTCCAGCTACCACCTTTGTATACGCGAGACTCTTCGTTAATTAAAGACGATTGACCGAATTTATAATCAACGTTAGAAGTTTCATCACCGTCTACGTAGTTTCTTACATCGCCACGGCGATAGTTACGGCGGTTAGCACTTTCTTCCTGAGTAACATCGCGGTATTGTATTTTACCTAAAGAATCTTTCTCAACCGGTTTGCCTTCAGCATCCAGTACTTTTGTTTTAAACTGGTTGCCACGGAAAGAACGGAAGTCGTTAGCATCAGAAGATGTCATTGGACGATAAACGTCAAGAACCCACTCGTTAACGTTACCACTCATGTTGTATAAACCAAAATCGTTTGGCCAGAAAGATTTAACCGGAGCGGTAATATCTGCGTTATCGTTCAGGCGGCCCGAAAGACCCATGTTATCACCACGGCCTCTTTTAAAGTTAGCCAAAAACTCACCTTGCCATTGACCCGATTTAGGGTAACGGGTAGAGGTACCGTTCCATGGATAGATACGACGATCAGTGATACGCTCTTCGCTGGTTGCTGGTTGATTACCTATTAAACCAAGGGCGGCGTATTCCCATTCAGCT
>JBJOOW010000174.1:0-7769 GCA_046051095.1 Bacteroidota bacterium
CACGAGTTGATGAAGGTAAATAAACAACGCCGCAGCGAGAACTATGAGCGTAACGTAGATGCCATGAACCACGGCGACCACTTTGCCGACTTGTTGAAAGAGAACCCTTTCAGCTACAACAAAAGCACTTTTCTTAACCCCAAGATGATTGATTTTTTTGCACCTAAGTTTGAAAGCGAAGATACTGCGCAATACGTAATAGCTACCCAATACAAAGAGAGCAGCAGTGCCAAGTTAGAGAAGGCCCGTATCTGGATACAGAAAGAAACATTTGCCGTATTACGAATAGAAATACAGAAGTTTCCTAACCCGTACTACCGCAAATCGCGCTATGCTAACGAGAGCATATGGAAACTGGTTAACGAAACTGATGTAATAGAACTTGAAAAAGTGAATGGGAAATACTTTGTAAGCTCACTTGCCCGTACTTATAACCACCATGTAACTAACCCCGTTACCGGTAATGTAGAGTTTATAGTTGAGGAAACGTTCGATTTATATTTTAACGACTACGAAACCGAAGGCGTAGGCGCTATTATTGCTAAGGGCGGATTTTCGGAAATATCGGACCTTTATGTTACCAAGTATAAATACGATAGTAAGTTTTGGGATGATTATGATGCCCTGGATGAACACCCCGCCCCTAAAGCTATAGTAACCGATTTGGAACATGCCCAGCCACTAAGCAAGCAATTTGTAGAAAGCGGTAAATAGCCTAAACAAAAGAGCCACTCATTGAGTGGCTCTTTTGTTTAGATGGCAAACCAACGTTCTATTTCTTTTTCAAGCAATTCTGTTGGTACCTGCTCTAACGGATGTGGTACACCAGCGTACGTTTTAAATTCGGAGTTTTTTAGTAGCCGGTGTGTATACTCTGTTTCATCGTGTGTAACCATATTATCAATTTCGCCACGCGTTAAAAGTACGTGGTGTTCAATTTTAAGGTAGTCCTGCTCGGTAAGGTGGTTATGGGCCAGGTCGCGCATTAGCGCCCCGGTCTGTGTCATTACACTCTTCCATTCGTGTTCGCCGTGGCGTTCGGCTAATGTCTGCGCAAAGGCGGGTACTTTTTCAACAATCTTATCGGGGTTTAGCATCTTAATTTCCTTTTCTGCCTCTGCTTCGCTCCAGTTTAATTTGGTGCCCAGGGTAAAAATGCGGCCTACTCTTTCGGGGTAAAACCGGGCAAGCCATAAGGCAACATATCCGCCCATACTATATCCGAAAACATCTATTTTTTGTATGTAGCTTTCGTTCATCCAGTCCAATACTTCGTGGCTAAAGTTTTGAATGGTAAAAGCATGGTGGTGCGATGGCCGGCGCCCGTGCCCCGAAAATGTAAGTGCATGGGTTTTAAATTTGCTGTTCAGGCGGTTTTCAATTTCGCCAAATTGCTCGCGGCTACCCAGTGCACCATGTAACAAAAGAAGTTCTCTCATAAGCGTCTTATTCAATTATTGCCGTCAAACTTAAAATAAAGGCATGTTTTATGCGGTAAACAATATATTTATCTGATAAAAATCACCCACAGGATGTATTTTATTGCTGAAGTGTATACTGCTACATTACTTAGAAAAAGCGGCGCGTATTTGTTAGTTGCCTTGTTTACGTTAATTGCATGTAACGGCTACAGCCAAAATAACGATTATTCATTTAAATCTGCCGACCAGGAAGTGGGTATGACCGTTACACGTGTACAGGGTGGTGTAGATATAAGCCTGATGCTTTCAAAAGCATCGCAATTCGATTTTGTATTGATTGAAAAAAGCACCGATGCCAAAAATGGTTTTGGCCAGTGCAAGTACATTAAGTTTAACGAATCGGCTAACGATAGTGTAGTAATTGTAAAGCGCGATGCTTACCCCACCAGTAGTGTAGAGGATATGTACTACCGTATTAAAACGGTTAGCCGCGAAGGTATAACGAGAACTTATCCATCGGTTCGTTTACCGGGTTTACGCGATACTAAATAGTAATAATAAGTTAGAATGGCCGTGCAATACCACTAACCACCATAATTATTAGCGGTATTGGTATATCTCCATCGGTGCGCCATTCTTTTTCGGTATGTACATTGCTCCATGGTTTCACAATTCCGTTTTCAATAATGTACTGGTTTGCCCAATCTGTATCGTAAACGGGTTTCATTACACGGCCATCGTATGTCCATTCTTCGGGTTTGTTGTTACGCCAAACCGGCTTAAGATTTTCGCCATCCCACTCGTATTGCTGGTAAATATTATTGCCATAATGTGGCTTAATTATTTTGCCGTCAAAATCCCAGGCCAGGCGTGGGTCTACGTTCCAACGCGGGCGTAGTATGGTTCCATCCCAAAGCCATTCGTTGGCTGTAGCATTGCCCCACACGGGCTTAATGGTGGCATAAGTAGTAGTTTGAAAGGGCAACTGGTTTTGTTTGGTTTCATTCTTTTCGTCCAGCCTGTATTTTTTTATAAGCGTATAAGCTACCAGTATGGCGGCCGAATTGGGTAGCGAGTCGGCATTATAATAAGCCAGTAGCGAATCGGTTTGCGATGAGTAAAAGCAAAGCCATTTTTTTATACGGTCTACATGTATCAGCTCATTACGTGTACGTAAATCATCACTTTCTATATTGCCGGCATAAAATTTACTGTTGCTGAAAGAGTAGGTTGCTTCGCGATTATCTTTTTCGTAAATCAGTTCCATGCGGGGGCTTGCATAATTCATAGCAGTGGTAAGCAGGTATATGCTTTGCCGGTCATCGCTGGTGCCGCTAAAAAATATATTGCCCTTTTGAAAAAACAACAATTGCCTGGCATCAGGGGCATATATTTCGTTGTTGTTGCCGTAAAACAGCTTTGTTGTATCTGCCAGAAAAATAAAACTACTGCCAGCCTGTAGCTGGGCAGCAATGCACACCCCAAGTAAGAACAATAAAAACCTGAATCTCATATAATATTCTGTTCAGCCAAAAGTTGCGTTAGTTTATTCCGGTCGGTTAGTTGAAAGGCCTGAATGCCCAACTGTTTAGCCGTTTCAATATTTTCTGCTTTATCATCTACAAAAAACGTTTGTTCGGGTATTAAATTCTCTTTGTTCAGCACCAGCTCGTAAATTTCTTTTTCTGGTTTGCGGTATCCTACTTCGTTGGAGTAGTAGGCGTGGTTAAACAAACTGCCAAATGTGGGTAGGCCGAAGCGAGCATTTACTTCTGCATTAATTGTGTTTACGTGTGTTTCGTTTATGTTGCTTAGGGCAAAAGTGTTGTAGCGCTGTTTAAGTTCTTTCAGCAGGTTAATTTTATACGCCGGATAGTCAATTAAAATTGCGTTCCATGCCCGGGTAATTTCCTCATCGGTGGTATCGGGTTTAAGAAATTGTTTTAACTCGTTACGGAACTGCCGGGCTGTAATTTTGCCGGTTTCAAACAAATCGAAAATGGGGTTTTGTTTGCTGTACGATACAATAGTGCTGAAATCAACTACTGCCAACTTCTGAAATTCTGCCACGGTAGCGTTGTAGTCAATATCTATAATAACATCGCCAATATCAAAAATCAGGTTTTTATACGGTTTCATACTTTGATGGCTAAAAGTGTAATATTAGCCAGTAATAGGCTGCAAACCCTTGTTTTTATAACTATTTAAGGTTTTTGAAAATTCATTTTCAAAATACGGCTGAATAATTATATTCGCACCCGCAACCAGCGTTGCCGGTCCTATAGCTCAGCTGGTTAGAGCACCTGACTCATAATCAGGGGGTCCCTGGTTCAAGCCCAGGTGGGACCACAAAAAGCGAAGTTTAATGCTTCGCTTTTTTATTTTTGTACCAGCCCATGGCTCCGTAGTTTAATGGATAAAACGACGGTTTCCGGAACCGTTGATCGCAGTTCGATTCTGCGCGGAGCTACTTGAGCGGAATTTTGCAAAGCAGATGCAGAATTCCGCTTTTTATTTTCTGCTGAAACCCGCGCCAGATGTGAAATTTGAAAGATTAAAGAATTTACCCTCTTAGTTCGATAACTGCGATTTTCAAGATCATACTCAATACCCTCAGGAAAGACCATCCTTTGTAACTTTGTCAGCTTCCCCGATTGTGACCTCCCCCCTTAAAACCGAGCCATATAAATTAGAGAAACCGGGTAGTATCTAACAGGTTTAAAAACAATAACTGTAATTGAAAATCAAAAAAATCTCATGGGCGCATATTGGGTTTGGCCTACTACAAAAGCAGCTGCCTTAGCTTTCTTACCAAATCATCGCCCTTGCCAACTTTTAATTTTCTGCGTAGGCTAAGCCTGTGTTTTTCAATATTCCGGGGGGTAGTAAGGGTAAGCGTAGCAATTTCTTTATTGCCTAACCCCTGAATTAACATAACGGCGGTATCTGCCTCCTTGGCGGTAACCGATGAGCACAAATCAATCAACTTATCGCTCAACTGCCGGTGTGTTTGGTTAAATTTAGTCGAATAGTTTCCTTTTTCGGTTTGCTGTGTAGTTTTAATAGTTTGTACCATTTCGCGCAGTCGCACAAAAATTTCCTTGCGACGTATATTGGTTTCCTCCAGTTGTGTAAAGTAGTCGGCAAACTGGGTAATTAGTTTATTTTTTTGCTGTAAGTGCGAGTTCAGTATCTGCACTTCCTGCTCTTGCAACAGTAGTTCTTTTTTCATAGCTTCTTCGTTTAGTCTTTGAACCTCCAATTCATGCTTCATTTCAATGGCCTTTAACTTCTCCGAAGTTTCAACGGCTTGCCATTCGCGGTATTTCTGAAAGTATTTTTCATAGACCTTTACAATCTCATCAGCCTTACCTACGGCCTTCTCATACTCTAGCCTCAATTCCAATACACTTACAGTAAGCCGCAATGTATCTACTTCACGGGCTACTTTTTCGGCTTCTGTAAGGGCCGTATTCATTTCTTTTAATCGCTTTTGTTTTAGGTAAAGACGTGCCAGGTTTAAATTCGAATCGAGCCGGTGGATGGGCCAACCCTTTTTTTGCGCGTATACACTTATATCTTTATAAGTTTCTTCTGCTCCTTTTATCTGACCCTTTTTAACCAACGCGCTGGCCATGTTCGATGCCGCAGCTATGTATAAAAGTGTATCGCCCGCTTCGGATGTTTTCAAATAATCCAGAATACGCTCATAAATTTCAATAGCCCGATCTAACTTGTTTTGCATTTGATAGCAGTTGGCAAGCAGGTTAAAATACGTTAGGTGTTGCGGCTTGCTTAAGTCGTTTTCGTAAAACTGCTTTCTTACCTTCAGGCAGGCAGCAAGTGCCTTGCTGTAATGGCCAAAAAAGAAATACACATGCGCTATAGCCCATGCACATTGCAAAATGTAGTAATCGTTTCCGATTTTTTGTGCCAGTACTTTCACTTGTTGTGCTGTATTTAACGCATTAGTAAAATGCCCGGCGTGCATCTCAATAAGGTGTAGCAGAAACAAAGCCCGCAATTCTTCTACCCTCCAATTGTTGGCAGCAGCTTCTTCGGCCAAAGTTTTTGCCTTTAGGGCTGTAGTAGTAGTATCGCCTAAACGCATCTGTTCTACTACCTGCATACGCTTCCAGCGGTGAGCATATATTTTATGCTTAATTCCGTTAAACTGCGGGCGCCGTTTAGCAATTATATACTCTGCTTCTGTGTGACGGTTCAGCATGCGTAACAGCATTACTTCGGTAAGGTTCAACAAGGGCTTTTGCTCGCGTTTAAGCAAGCGGGCATTTTTTAAGCGGAATCTTATAAATTCCTCGTATTGCTGAACGGGCGGCACTAAACTGCTTTGCCACATTTGGTCAATTGCAATTTCTGTTTTTGGGAGGCTTTCCTTACTCATGTAACAGTGTATTTATATGCAATACTACAGTCGATTTTGTAGCCAAACAAGGTAGTAGTAAACAAGTAGTAGTGTACCTAGCATTTTTACTGCGCACATTTGCTTTTATAAATTTCAAGCATTCGTTAATCCAAACCCCCAATTATGCAATTTATATTCAACTCCCACCGCGTTTCTAAAGCGAAACAATTTATTACCAAAGTTATGTTGTGTGTGCTTTCGATGGCCTCCGTTACCGCGTATGGTCAGGTATCGCCTAATCAGGTTTTGCCTTCAGCCACTTTTTTTACCCGCCAAATGGTAAATACAAACGGTAATTGGGTAGTGGCTACCCCCCAAGCTCCGGATAATATAAACTTGTTGGAGGGAGAATTGTGGAGTTTCTCAAAACGGGGGCAAGGCGTAATGGGTGTAGAAGTTAAACTGATAGGTGGTGATGGTGGGACCGCTAATTTTAATAACGGAGTGCAAAATCAATTGGCTTATGGCGGGCAGGGCGGAACTGTGCAATTTAAGCTATGGTTTAACGGCAATACATACGGTAAACCATTTTATGTGGCCTATGGAAAACATGGTGAAAGTACAACCATCAATACATCATTTACTGCCGCAGGTGGGGGAGGTACAACCGGAATGTGCCTTTTATCTTACAATGGCACTACTGCCTTTTACAGGCGTATGCTTACACCATGGAACGATACCGTACATAGTAATCTAGGCATTTTTAATGGCCAAATGCTGGCTTCAGCCGGTGGTGGTGGGGGCGGTTGGGCCGCAGAGAACGATGCGAAAGCCGGAAAAGGGGCAGGTACCGCCATAACCGAACCAGGCTATGTAGATGTAGCACTTGCTCACTATTTGAATTCAGCCGGTCAACCGTTATCGGCTACAGTTTCAGGCGGGTCGTCCAGAGAAATGCTAACTATTCCGGTATTTGGAAAGGAAGCGCACCCCGCCAACTACGGCGCATTCAACTATAATACAGCTTTCTATAATAATACCATGGCAATCGGCTCTCTGCAATGCGGACAAGGCGGGGGGCGCCCCACATACTATAGCGCTATGGGGCCAATAGCCAATATGAACTGGGGCGGACAGTTCTACGCCACCCCCCAAGTGGGCATACCCAGTATTATACGTAATGGAGGAGCAGGTGGCTCGGGGCTTATAGGCGGTGGAGCTGGGGCCTGTTCTTTCGACAACTATTCTGTTGAGGCGCAGTACCCCGGTGCCGGTGCCGGAGGTAGTTCGCGTTTATGGGTAACGGCAAGCAGCAACAGGCGATCGGGATGGGGAGGTGACAATTATTGCGCTTACGGTAGTGTAATTCAACAATTCCTTAACAACGCAGTACTAACACCCGGTGGCATTACCTCCACCCCGCAAAGCGGTTCATTTGCCTATCGTACTATTCCCGATACTATACCGCCGGTTGCCATAGTTAACACCAGTGGTACTCTTGAACTACCCCTTCGCCACACCAACTCCAATCCAAATTCTGCTAACCAGGTTACAGTAACCAGTTGGCCAGGCTGTTGTAATGCCTTTGACAATGATTCGGTACAGTCAACCACCTTTACAAAAAGCACATTTACTTGTGCCGATACCGGTTATCACCAAATTTATCTTATTGTTACCGATTTCGCGGGCAATAAAGATACTTCAAATACTCCCTTAAATGTGCATGTTACTGACCAGGCCCCCCCGCATATATCAACCTATCCGCTTGAAGGGCAGGTGAAATGGGTAGATATAAGCAATGGGCCACGTGTTGTAACGCAAAGCGATTTCCCGACAGCCACAGATAACTGTAGTTCGGTGGTTACTTATGCATGGGCTCCGCATACGTTTGATTGTGCCGACTTGGCAGCACCTGTAAAAATAAGCTACACCATAACCGATGGAAATGGCAACAGCGATACGCTTAACCAGCGGTTTATTGT
>JBJOOW010000175.1:0-2973 GCA_046051095.1 Bacteroidota bacterium
ACTTTATAAAGTAAAGCCACTACACCACGTATATGCATCGTATGCTATGGGCCACCGCGAGCCTAACCGCGATGACCTGCTAACTGCCGCAGCCAGTAATAAAACGGTAAAACCCGAAACGCTGCACGATGTAGAAGCGGGTTATAAGTTTCTGCACAACAAGTTTCCGCTGGCGGTTAATTTTTACTCAATGTTATACAAAGACCAGTTGGTGCTAACCGGCAAACTGAACGATGTAGGCAACCCGATAAAAGAGAATGTAGCCAGCAGCTACCGAGTTGGTGTAGAGTTGAATGGGGCAGTTAATTTTTACACATCGAACGCCAGGAAATACCATGGCACCATAATGGATAACCTACAGTATGATGCTATGGTAAGATCGGGCATGATAGAGGAAAGAAAAATCTTCGCTATTAACTACTCGTTCACTTACTCTGTAAATAAAATAAAAAGGTTTGATGAGTATGTGTATACCTACGATGAGAACTACTCGCCTATTACCGACCTTACACAGGTTATTACCCATAAAAATTCCGACATCTCATTTTCGCCAAACATTATAGCCTCGTTAGAGTTGGTAGGCTACCCGGTAAAAGGGTTAGAAATAAGCCTGATGAATAAAGCAGTGAGCAAACAGTATTTAGATAATACCAGCAACGAAAGCAGAAAGCTAAAACCTTTCTTTTACAGCAACCTGCGCCTTAGCTATAAGCTACCACTTAACCGCACCGATAAAGAGATTAAGCTAACGCTGTTGCTTAACAACATATTTAACCGCCTGTACGAAAGTAACGGCTATACCTACAGCGAGCGCTACGCCTATCTGGATGAAAACAACCAACAGCAGGTAACCCCTACCGCAACCTACAATTACTATTACCCACAGGCAGGTTTTAACCTGTTGGGTGGTATTAGTGTTAGGTTTTAAAAACTCCCTGCAGACTAAAAACAAAAAAGCCGCCCGATATTATTGGGCGGCTTTTTAATGCTATAAATGCAGTATTAGTTAGCGTATATTTTCTCGATGGTGTCTTTGTACTTATCCAGTACAATTTTGCGCTTTACTTTCATGGTAGGTGTAAGCTCGCCGCCTTCAATGCTCCACTCCTTTTCCATCAGTTCAAACTTTTTAATGGTTTCCCACTGGCCAAAGTTTTTGTTTTTCTCATCAATGGCATCGCGGAAAAGTTTTTGAACCTCGGCGTTTTTAACCAGCTCGGCGTTGCTCTTTCCTGTTATGCCATGCTTGGTAGCCCACTCGGAAAGGTTAAGGAAGTTAGGTACTATAAGCGCCGAAACAAAGTTGCGGTTTTCGCCCACAGCCATTATCTGCTCAACATAAGGTATCTCTTTCATTTTGTTTTCCAACTGCTGTGGGGCAATGTACTTACCACCCGATGTTTTGAACAGTTCTTTTACGCGGTCGGTAATCTTAAGGTATTTGTTGCCTTTGTATTCTACAAAGGTACCTACGTCGCCGGTTTTAAGCCAGCCGTTCTCTACTGTTTCGGCAGTAATATCAGGGCGCTTGTAGTAGCCCATCATTACGTTAGGGCCTTTAGCCCAAATTTCGCCTTCGCCTTCGGCCATACCCGGGCGGTGGTCAAGTTTAACTTCTACACCGGCAATGGGAATACCTACCGTGCCAAATTTAATATGGTCAATATCGAATGGGTTAAGCGAAATTACCGGAGAAGATTCAGTTTGTCCGTAGCCCTCCATAATTGGAATGCCGGCACAGGTAAACACGCGGGCCAACAGCGGGTTAAGGGCAGCCGCACCAGTGCATATACCCTGACACTCGCCACCAAGGGCTTCGCGCCATTTAGAGTAAATCAACTTATCGAACACAGCGCGTTTGATATTATCTACCAGGCCGTATTGTTTTTCTACATCGTAGTTTTGAGCAAAGGCCAGTGCGTTGTTGTAAAGTGTTTTCTTAAAGCCATCGAGGTTAGCAGCAGCGCCCTGTAGCTTGATATACACTTTCTCTAACAGGCGCGGTACACTGGTAAAGAAATTAGGCTTCACTTCTTTCAGGTTATCGGCAATGGTTTCCATGCTTTCGGCGTAATAAACCGATACACCTTTAACCATGTATACGTATACCACCACACGCTCAAATATGTGGCACAGTGGTAAAAAGCTAAGTACACGCATAGACGACTCGAGCGGAAGAGCCGGCAGCACCGCTTTAATGTTGCTTACAATATTGTTATGCGAAAGCATAACACCTTTAGGGTTACCTGTAGTGCCAGAGGTATAAATAATAGTTGCCAGAGTTTCGGGGGCAACAGAGGCTTTTATTTTCTCAACTTCGGCTAAATCGCCACCGTTGCCAATTTCAAGCAGGTCGCTAAAGTGTTTGAAACCCTCTACCTTTTCGAAAGTAAAAATGTCTTTAAGCGATGGCACATCGGCTTTAATACTGGCTATTTTATTAGCAAGGTTTTTGTCGGATACAATAGCGTATTGAATTTCGGCATCGTTAAAAATAAACTTGTACTCGTGCTCGCTAATGGTAGGGTATACCGGTACGTTAACTGCGCCTACCTGTAATATGCCCAGGTCAGCCATGTTCCATTCGGGGCGGTTATTAGATACCAGGGCTATTTTATCTTGCGGCTTAACACCCAGTTTTAATAATGAAAGACTAAGCTTGTTTCCGGTTTCAATTACTTCCTGTGTAGATACTTTCTTCCATTCACCATTGGCTTTATAACCAAAAGCATCGGCCTGGGGGTAGTTAGCCTGCTGGTAGTGAATAATGTCGAATAAGCGTGTGTAATCCTTCATGTCAATCTGTTTAGTTGTGAGATGAAGGTAAATATATCCGAAAAAACAAACCGGAAAAACTGTTTTAAGCAGTTTTATCAATACAGATTATTAGTCGCTTTGGTTTTGTAGGGTTTGCCGTTAAAGCTTACAATCATCTGTACGGTAAAAGTACGGGGTTTATCGGGGCGCGAAATA
>JBJOOW010000176.1:0-3598 GCA_046051095.1 Bacteroidota bacterium
TTATGCAGCACTTATTGCTTTGCTACCGGGTTTAGCCCGCCCTTACGAATACGTTGAAACACCCCTACCCTATTTGAACGACTGGGGACTTAGGTTAGGCACCGCTTTCTACTCGCTACTATACTATATTAAACTACTGGTAGCACCAGTACAGTTTAGCTTTTATTATGGTATTAACTATATAGCATTACAGCCGCTACTGTCGGTTTGGCCAATAGTTTCTATACTGTTATATGCCGGTATTACACTGGCATTTATCTACACATGGAAACGCAGTCAGCTACTATCATTTATGCTATTAGTATATCTGGCTCAAATATCAATGGTATCTAACATTATTATGCCTATGCCGGGTATAGTGGGCGAACGTGTTTTATTTATTGCTTCGCTTGCGTTTTGTGTATTGGTTGCGTGGGGCATTAATACAGTGGGGGTAAAACCGACAGTACAAACAGGGACTGTAAAAGCCAATCAAAAAAAGGAAGCTGCTAAAAAAGCATCTATAAACCTTCAATTTACCGGCAATTATCTTCAGGCAACTATACTATTAGTAATACTGATATTTTATACGTTCGAAACATGGGGAAGAAATACGGTATGGGAAGATACCATCACACTATTCGAGGCTGATATGCCGCATCTGAAAGAATCGGCAAAGGCTAACTATATGATGGCAAAAGAGGTGCGCCGATTATACCGAATAGACCCACAACTTACTCAGGCCAAACTGGATTCTGAATCGGCCATAGCCATACACTACTATAACCAGGCAATTAAAGCCTATCCACAATACGCCATTGCTATGGAAGAGCTGGGTATGATATACGCCGTTGAGTTACGAAACAACAGCATGGCTATTCCTTTGTTTGAAAAAGCATTTGCGGCTGATAGCACCTTATGGCGATCGGCAACCAACTTAGGCAAGGCTTACCAAATGTCGGGCGATACAGCATCTGCTATTAACTGGTACAAAAAGGCAGTACAGGCAAATCGCGAAAACGGCAAAGCACTGGTTGAATTAGGCAAACTATATTACCAACAAGGAGAAAAAGCAAAAGCATTAGCCACCAATGATTCGCTGATGATACTTACACCTAATTCTCCTTTACCGTATTATAACTATGGGGTATACTACATGCTTGAAAAGGATACCGCCAGAGCCGCACAATATTTTGAAGAAAATATACGCCGTGGCGAAAAAGAAAAGTTTCCGTATGTTTTTTTAATTAAGCATTACCTGCAACAAGGCGATACCGGCAACGCCTTGCGTGTAAGGAATATTATGCCGCGGGTTTCGAGATAAAAATTTTAATTTGCGCTATGCAGGCAGAAGATTTTGTACAAAAATTTGCAGAGTGTTTTCACCAAACCGACCCGGCAACAATTACAGCCACCACACGTTTTAGGGAACTGGAAGAATGGGGCAGCATGATGGCACTGATAGTAATTGCCATGATTGACGGAGACTTTGGCAAAACAATTACCGCAGAAGACCTTAAAAGCACTAATACCGTTGGCGAACTTTTTGAAGTGGTGAAAAACAAATAGCGTGGCTGTATTTACTATTCCTGATATTAAACTAAGCGGGCTTGCCGGTTGTGTACCTAAACAGACACAAGACAACAAGGAGATAGAGATACTTAAACCCAATGAACGCGACTTGTTTATTAATACGGTTGGAATACGTTACCGCAAACTTGTGCCCGACGGCGTTACCGCAGCCGACCTGTGTTTTGAAGCTGCTCAAAAACTAATTACAGATTTAAATTGGAACCGCGACGAGATAAAACTGCTGGTGTTTATTACACAAACACCAGATTATGTTATACCCAATACCTCATCAATACTTCAGCAAAAGCTGGGCTTGCCCAAAAGCTGCCTTGCATTTGATGTTAACCTTGGCTGCTCGGGCTATGTGTATGGTTTATCAATTATTGGCGGGCTACTACAAAACATGCCTGGCGCAAAGTCGCTTTTGTTAGTGGGCGATATCAGCACCCGCACCATATCTATGCAGGATAAAAGCACTGCACCGCTTTTTTCCGATGCTGGTACAGCTACAGCGCTAGAATTTTCGAAAGGCAAGCAAATACATTTTAACCTGCAAACTGATGGAGCCGAATACGATGATATAATAGTTCCGGATGGAGGATTTAGAAACAGGGTAACTTCAGAATCTTTTGAAGTTAAAACCTACGAGGGCGGTATACAGCGCACGGGGCTGGATATGAAACTGGATGGCATTAAAATATTTAACTTTGCCCTGCGCGAGGTTGCACCGAACATAAATGCATTACTTAACGACAAAGCCATTGACAAGGAAAGCATAGACTATTTTGTGTTTCATCAGGCCAACCGGTTAATGTTAGAAAGCGTACGTAAGAAACTTCAGATAGCCCCCGAAAAAGTACCTTATAGCCTGCACGACTACGGCAATACCAGCTCTGCCAGTATACCAATTACCCTTATAGCAAACCTTAGAAACCAGATTACTTCAAAAACAAACCGACTGCTACTTTCGGGGTTTGGGGTTGGGTTATCGTGGGGAAGTGCTTATCTTGAAACCGAAAACATTGTTTGTCCAGAACTGATAGAGCTATAGATGAATATCAACCCACAATACTCAATTGTAGTACCGGTATACAACAGCGAAAAAACGCTGAATGAACTATGTACCCGGGTTGATACTACTTTTAAGCAAATAAATGCCAGTTATGAGATTGTGCTTGTAAATGATTGCAGCCGAGATAATAGCTGGAAGGTAATTAAGCAAATAAAAGAGCAATATGGCAATAACCTAACAGCCATACACCTTCGTGGTAATTTTGGCCAGCACAAAGCTTTGCTTTGCGGCTTTCAGTTTGCGCGAGGTGAGTACGTAATAACTATGGACGATGACCTTCAATTTTACCCTGAAGATATTGAGAAGCTGATAAACCGTATACACACTACCAATGCCGACCTGGTGTATGGCACTTATATGGACGAGCGTAAACACTCGCCAGTACGCCGCTGGGGTAGTAATTTTATGGGTTATGTGTTTGAAAAATTTGGCAATACTGTTGGGCAGGGCTCCAGCTTTAAAATAATACGCCGTGGTGTAATTGATAAGATTAAAGACTACAACCACTCGTTTACATTTGTAGATGAAATATTATCGTGGCATACAACAAAAATTGAATGGCAGGATGTAAGACATGCAGCGCGCCGCGAAGGAGATTCGGGTTATAGCGTTCCTAAACTTGTTTTCCTATCGCTTAACCTGATATTCGCCTACACAACGGTGCCATTAAGGTTTATGACCTGGTTTGGTCTTGCCTCGTTTTGGGTATGTTTAATATTAGTTGTGTATTTTATTTACATGAAAATTACACAAGGTGCTGCCCTGGGCTTTACAGCACTTATTGTTTCTATTTTCATGTCAACCGGCCTTATCCTATTCTCGCTGGGCATTATTGGCGAGTACCTTAACCGCTTGTTTGCCTTACAACACAAAAAACCACCCTATTTAATACAGGAGGTATTAAAATGAGGATTACACGTTACGGAATAACACTGGAACGCCTGCAAAAGGAACAAACCGAACTGATCCGCCAAT
>JBJOOW010000177.1:0-2840 GCA_046051095.1 Bacteroidota bacterium
AACCTGATAGTAAAAACACTGCGCCACAGCGAGCTTACTGTACGCGAAGACCGCGACCTGTTGGTGTATATACTGGATATAAAACGCCTGATGGCCAAGGGGCTTTTTCCCATGGCTAAAAAAATGATAGAGAAGCTGAAAACCGAGGCGTACGAAGAGGAGAAACTGAACGACATACTGCAACTGATAGCCATGCAGCGCGGGCTTATATCTATGGGGTATTACCGCTACGAGCCCGAAGTAAACCTGGATGCGCTGGATGTAGAAGAGGAGAACCTGATGGAAAGCATACGCCAGTTGCGCACGGTAATGAACTGTAGCATAAAACTGTTTAGCCGAATTAATTACGAGGCAAACGTTAGCCCCGCCGATAATGCAGCAGAGATTAAAGAGCTGGGTAAAAAAATAAGCGTATACCAGTACGAAGACCTGCGCAGCGCTAAAGCCAAACATGCCTACCTGCAGTTTTGGGCTATGTACCATAGTGCGCTGGGCGAATACAACAAATACCAGGAGTGGGCCGATAAAAAACTGGCTTTTGTACAACACGAACCGCACCCAAAAGCGGTAACCAACTGGCTGGTGCTGGGGTATAACCATTGCCTTTCGGCATCGCTGCTTACCGGTAACTTTGCCGGTTTCGAAGAGCGCCTGCAACTACTGGAGGCTATGGACCTGCAAAGCAATTTTCACGATGCCGACAGGTTTCAAACAGTAGGCGTTTACGGCCTGCTGTACTACATGCGCCAGAACAATGCTAAAAAAACAGAGCAGTATATAGAGTACTGCGAAAACGGGCTTGACAGGCTGGCGCCTTTTATTGGTAAGGCTTTTAATTATACGCTGCGCACCAATGTGGCTTACGCCTATTTAAAGCTGGGTAAGTTAAATGAATGTACCGACCGCATTAACGACCTGATGGCTCTTACCAACGGCGAAACCCGCCGCGATTATGTAGGTAACGTAAAAATTATAAACCTGATGTTGCGGTACGAAATGAAAGAGTACCACTACCTAAGCTACCTGCTTAAAAACACCTACCGCTTTTTTATAACCTACCTGCACACCTCGCCGGTACATAAGTTTATAATAGGGTATATGAAAGATGCCCTTAAAACCAAAGACCAGAAAAGCCTGGATGCATTAAACAAAACCGCCCTGCAAAACCTGCGCACCCTGCAGTTTCGCCCTACCGAGGCCGACATGAGTCTGGTAGATTTAATGGAAGATTACCTGGGTAGTAAGGTGAAGTAGCAGGCAGCATGCTCATCTAATCTGCATCTCGATTGCGGGGGTAAATAAAAATGGCTGTTTAAATAGAAGACAGTTCATTGCGAAGCCGCAGGTCCCGGGCTTGCCACAGGATAGGCTCTGCAACGAAGCAATCTTCCATATCATCAAAAATGGCAACTATTTCTTAATACGTTCCAGCCTTTATTGTAGCTTTTATTAAAGCCTCTTTGGGGTTTGGGGCTGTAGCCTATACCACCATATTATCTATCAACCTTACCCCGCCAATTTTAGCAGCTACCAACGCTACCTTTTTTTCTTTACGGGTAGTGGCGGGTTTAAGGGTTTCGGCATTGCGTATTTCAAAGTACTCCAGCTCTATACCGGGTATGTTTTTAATGTGGGTAGCACCCCGTTGTATAACTGTATTTACTTCGTACTTCCCACTTCGTACTTCTAACTTTGCCTTTAGTAACGCTTTACTCAACTCAACCGCCAGTTTACGCGCCGGTACATCCAGCCGCACGTTACGGCTGCTCATGGCCAGCCCGTCTTTCTCGCGCAGGGTGGCACCCATTATCAGTTCGGTGTTCAGGCGGCGCTTTTTAATCAGGTGGCGTACTATTAGTTGTTGCTGGTAGTCTTTCTGGCCCATGTACAGCTTATCGGGTTTAACTATGCGTAGCAGTTTTTCTACCACCTGCGCCATGCCGGCAAAGTGCCCCGGGCGGTGTTCGCCTTCCAGGGTTTCGGCCACGTAGCCAAAGTTTAGGGGCTTCTTGTTTTCCAGCCCATCCGGATACATTTCCTTAACACCGGGCAAAAAAAGCACATCGCAGCCGGCATCTATTAGCATTTCAATATCGCGGGCTATGGTGTTGGGGTACTTATCATAGTCGCTTTTATCGTTAAACTGGGTGGGGTTTACAAAAATGCTGCATACGGTAATATCGCACTTTTTGCGGCTTTGGGCTATCAGCGATAGGTGCCCCTCGTGCAGGGCTCCCATGGTGGGTACAAAGCCTTTAACCTGTGGTTTATTGTCGGCGCTTTGTAAATAACGTTGCAGGTCTTTTATCTGCTTAAAAATCAGCATATTATGGCGGGCTTAACAGTTTTAGGGCGGTTTGCTTTGGGATATTACGGTATTTTATTATTATCTTTGCACTCCAATTTGATTTTTACTTATTTCTTCACTTTCTTACTCAAACCAAATCAATAATATGGAAAAAAAGAGAATTATTATAGTTACGCAGGAGATGGACCCATATCTGGCGCTGACCGAGGCCTCTAAAATTGCCAACGAACTGCCACGCTTTATGCAGGAGCAGGGTTTAGAGATACGCGTTTTAATGCCAAAGTTCGGAACTATTAACGAAAGAAGGCATCGTTTACACGAAGTGGTTCGCTTGTCGGGTATCAATGTTATTATAAACGATGAGGATTATCCTTTGGTTATAAAAGTAGCCTCGTTACCGGGGGCTCGTTTACAGGTTTATTTTCTGGATAATGAAGATTTCTTTAAACGTAAACTGGTTTTCCACGACGAAAACAACAAGTTTTTTGAAGATAACAGCGACCGTATGATTTTCTTCTGCAAGGGCGCACTG
>JBJOOW010000178.1:0-4600 GCA_046051095.1 Bacteroidota bacterium
CTTTTTTTGTTCCAGTACATAATCCAATCCCATTTTAATAAATACATGCTGGCTCTCCTGTATGGCGCCGTGGCGGCTGTGGTATATTTCGTTAAACTGTTCGGCAAACAAGGTGTGCGAACCATCTTCGGTTGTTATAATTTGCATAGCAGGTACAAACCTACTCAAATGTGTTTAAACGTTATTGTTATATTTGGTAAAAGGCTAATGCCTGTTAACCATGCAAGCACCCGACCGCGACGATATACATATCATCAGCCGCCACAGTAACCAGAGTGCAGATTCTGTACAGCAGCAGTTGCTTGGTAATGTATACCCCGATGCCGCAGGCTGGAAAAAGTTTTTAGAGTTGTTTTTGTTAGGTGCTGGTGTAGCCTTTACCGTATCGGGCATCATTTTCTTTTTCGCTTATAACTGGGATAACCTGGGCAAGTTTGCCAAAATGGGTACGGTAGGTGGTGTATTAACGGCTACTGTACTTATAGTGCTGCTGACCAACCTTAGCGATTTGGTAAAGAACATATTGCTAACCGGTGCAGCCGTACTGGTAGGTGGCCTGTTTGCTGTGTACGGGCAGATATACCAAACCGGTGCCGACACCTACGAGTTGTTTCTGGCATGGTCGGTATTTGTAACACTGTGGGTAGTGGTATCGGGTTTTGCACCGCTGTGGTTTTTGTACCTTATACTACTGAATACTACAGGGGCGTTTTACCTGGCGCAATATCATAAAGACCTGCAACCGGTAACCCTGCTGCTGATTGATTTTTTATTTAACTGCTTCTGTTTAGTAATTGCATTGGCAATTAATGCTGTAAATGGCCGGTTAAGCGCGCCAAACTGGTTTACCAACCTGTTGGCTATTGGTTGCGCCAACATGGCTACCAGTGGTGTAATAGCAGGTATAATAGAACACCAAAACCAGATGCCTGCTATGCTGCTTGTAACTATAGTTGCCTACGCGGCTGGTTTATGGTATGGCTTTACGCAACGTAAGGTGTTGTATTTTGCATTAGTGGCCTTCAGCGCCATCTGTTGTGTAGCGGCAGGTATGATAAAGCTATCGCACGAAACAGGAATGTTTTTATTAGTTAGCCTGTTTATTATAGGTGCTGTTACCCTTACCGTACAACAAATTATTAAACTGCAAAAACGCTGGGCCAATGTATAAACCAACCGATATACCAGTGGTATTAGAGCAACTGCGGCAGCAGGAACCAACTGCAACGTTTAACGACGAGGCAATTATTGCCGACTATCAGCGTAGTTACGATAACCGTTCCGGCATTGCAATTAAGGCTTTGATTGTATTGGGTGGTTTTTGGGCATCTGTATCGTTTGTTGGCTTTTTAATGTTGTTAGAGATTTATAAAAGTGGTGCCGCTATGCTTATTACCGGTATAGGCTTGTGTGCGGGCGCTGTTGTATTGAGCAGGGCGTATAATAAACTGGTGCTGGATACTATGAGTATATCGCTTTACCTATCGGGTATTATAATGACCGGTGTGGGTTTTGAGGAGTTGTTTCATAGTTCGGTGCCGGTGCTTTGTGGTTTTTATATGCTGATTGCTGCAGCCACTATCGTAATAAGCCAGGGGTATGTATTTGCTTTTATAGCTGTATTGCTTTTTAATGGTAGTGTGCTGGGTATAATAGCAGATGCAAAGGCGTTTGAGCTGATACATTTATATATTGGCATTGTATCGGTGCTACTGGCCTGGTGGATGATTAACGAGGCTAAGCTTATTACCAGCTATCGCAAATATGCCAGATTGTATAACCCTGTCCGCGCGGGTTTAATGGTGTCGCTGTTGGTAGAGTTGTTTAGCGTGGGCAAGCGCGGTTTAATTGATATTTCGCTGGATTATATCTGGCTATCGTCGGTGGCAACTATGGCTATTATACTGTTTATAGTAAAACACATAATGCAGCAGTTAGGCAAAGCCGATTACAAGCATAAGTGGGTGATATACCTTTCGTGTATACTATGGTTGCTACCTACAGCGCTTTCGCCGGCTATAGCGGGTAGTGTACTTATACTGTTACTGGCCTTTATGGTTAACTACCGCCCCGGTGTTGCTATTGGCATTACAGCACTGGTGTATTTTGTGGGGCAGTACTACTACGATCTTAACTTTACCCTTTTGCAAAAATCTATTATACTTTTTAGTTCGGGTGTGCTACTGTTGCTGTTTTATTTTTTTACTGCCAAAGTACTTGCCAATGAAAAAGTATAAAGCACCATTAATAGCACTGAACCTGGTTGCGCTGGTTGTGTTTTTTATCTACTCGGTATTGCACAAAGAGCATACACTTGCCAGTGGCAAGCTTATATTTTTAGAGTTGGCTCCGGTAGATCCCCGCTCGTTGATGCAGGGCGATTATATGCGGTTACGCTACCGCTTGATAAGTGAGATGGACGATAATGTTAACTGCCATGCGGGTGTATGTGCAGTAGCGTATAACGATAGCTGCATAGCAACAGCTATAAAACTTACAGGCGTAAGTAAAAACACTTTAAGCAAGCAGGAGTGTTTACTTAAATATGGCTGTAACGATAACGAGCTACACTTAGGGGCCGAATCGTATTTTTTTGAAGAAGGACAGGGAGAGAAGTACGACAGCGCACGGTATGGTGGCTTACGTGTTGATGAAGATGGCAACAGTGTGCTGATAGGCTTGTTTGATGCCCGTTTAAATCAAATTAAGTGATTTTGGATTTTAGAGGCGGGATTTTGGAATGAATGCCAAATACAGGTATGCCACGAATTGCACGAGTGAATACGGGATTGCTGGTAAAACTTCGAAAATTGCACAAAATAAAAACGGCCACCCTATACATGGTGGCCGCTATAAACAGTTGTTGCAAAATTTAATCTGATATTAGAATAGATCGCCCTGGTTGCCTTTTTTGCCGGCTTTGGGGTTTATGTTCAGCTCGATAGTGGTACCCATTTTTACCTCGGTAGTTTTTTTGTCTGCTTTGGTATCTTCGGGTTGTGCTTTGCCTGCAGGTACTATCTCGGTTACTTTACCCGATACATCGTATTGTGTTAAGCGGTTGCCCAGGGCTTTCCAGCCTTTCACATCTATTATCTGGTTAAGTGTAGCTGTCTCTTCGGCCTTCTCTTTGTTTTTGCCTTTAAGCGCGTTAAACTTAACCTGTACTTCATCGCGGCCGCTAAACACATGCAGCTTGCTGTTGTTATGCTCAGTAACTATCGATGATTTAAGCTTTTCGGTTTTCAACTCTACCTTAAAGCGTTTCACATAAAACTCTTTATTGTTACCATCAAAGTAAACGGCGCTGTATATTCTTTCAGGGTTAAATTTCTCCACCTTCAGTATATCGTCCATTTCGTATTTGTTGGTCAACTCAAAGTTGGTCAGTTCTATGTTACCATCTTTGTAGGCTACTATAATCTGGTCGCCGGTGTTAAACTCGCCCAGGTATACAGCTTTGTCTTTCTCTTCGGTAACCAGACGGCCAAACTTCTCATCCATCCATATTTTAATACCACCAATAGATGACTGTCCGCGTTCCAACTGGTCTATTTTACGCACCGGAAATTTGGTAAGTATGTTACCTACCGCACCACGGCCTTTAATCTCAATAGTGCCAAAGTCGAATTCAAACTCCTTAATACGGGCAGTAGAGTTAGGGTGTAGTTGTACCTTAACGGTTTCGCTTTCGCTGTTTTGGTTGGCGGTAAAGTACAGTACCTTGCTACCGGCATGGCCTTGTGTAAGGTCGTATTCTTTATCGCGCGTAATACCGGTTACGTTAAAGCGTTTTACAAAGGCGCGTTTGGTGCCGCCATCGTAGTAGGCCAGGTTGTAGGCGGTGCGTTCGTCGTTCTTTTTCCATACCGCTATATGGATAATATCCTTACCCACAAACTTCTTATCGCCCATGCGGCTTATCATTAGCTTACCCCCGCGGGTAAACACAATAATATCATCCAGGTCGCTGCACTCGCATACAAACTCATCTTTACGCAGGCCGCTGCCAAAGAAACCTTCTTCGCGGTTTACATAAAGACGGGCATTAGTTGCGGCTACCTGTTTAATCTCAATTTCTTCAAAGCCTTTCACTTCAGTACGGCGCTCGCGGCCCTTGCCGTATTTTCTTATCAGCTCCTGAAAATAGTTTACAGCAAACTCGGTCAGGTGCTTAAGGTCGTGCGCTACCTGTTTCAGGTCTTTCTCTATCGCCTTTATCTCTTCATCGGCTTTAAACGAATCGTACTTAGATATACGCTTGATGCGTATCTCTGTCAGGCGGGTAATATCATCTACAGTTATCTCGCGTTTAAATAGTTTTTTGTATGGCTTTAAACCCTTGTCGATAGTCTCTATAACTTCTTCCCAGGTTTCAGCTTCCTCTATGTTGCGATAAATACGTTTCTCAATAAATATTTTTTCCAGCGAGCTGAAATGCCATTTCTCATTCAGTTCGGCCTGCTCTATCTCCAGTTCGCGTTTCAGCAGCTCCTTAGTGCGGTCGGTGCTTATCTGTAATATCTCGTTTACCGATAAGAACATCGGCCTGTCGTTTACAATTACACAGGCGTTGGTAGATATGCTGTTCTGGCAATCG
>JBJOOW010000179.1:0-3533 GCA_046051095.1 Bacteroidota bacterium
GAATCGAAGCAGGATGCCAAGCTATTAAAGGGCATTGTGCACTTTGGCAACATAATGGTTAAGCAGGCCATGCGCCCACGTACCGAAGTAGTATCGATAGACTACGATTTTACTTTTAAAGAACTGGTAGCCTACATAAAAGAAAACGGCTACAGCCGCTACCCGGTTTATAAAGAGAATCCTGATAACGTAGTTGGTGTACTTAATATTAAGGACCTGATAGAGCACCTTAACCAGCAGGATGATTTTGGCTGGCAAAAATTAGTTCGTGAGCCTTTCTTTGTGCCCGAAACAAAAAAGATTGACGACCTGCTGCGCGAGATACAGCAAAACCGTAAACACCTGGCCGTAGTGGTAGATGAATACGGTGGCACCTGTGGAATTATTACATTGGAAGATATAATGGAAGAGGTAGTAGGTGATATTACCGATGAGTTTGATGAAGCCATTGATAGCGGCTTTAAAAAGCTTGACGACAAAAACTTTTTGTTTGATGGCAAAACACAATTATCGGATGTTTGCCGCTTAATGGAAATAGACCTTACCACTTTTGAAGAAGTAAAAGGCGATTCGGAAACACTTGCAGGGCTTATACTGGAAACTATTGGCCGTATACCTAAAAACGGAGAAGAGATTAAGCTGTTAAACTATCGCATAATTGTTATTTCGGTGGTACATAACCGTATAGAGAAACTTAAAGTTACCAATGAAGCATAAGAGCCCGGAAACCGGAACCTGTAACCAAAACAAAGATGTAATAACCGCAAATGCCGGTTGGGGTTTCTATGTTTTGTGTTCTATGCTGTGTGCTCTTCTTTCATCGTGCCATGGCGATTACACACCCAAGCCTAAGGCTTACCCGCGTGTAGTTTACCCCGAAAAAAAATACGAACTATACCGGGCTGAAGATTGCCCGTTTAGTTTTGAAAAACCGGTTTACACCCAGGTTGTACGCGATACAGTATTCCACGGACAGAAACTTAAAAACGACCAATGCTGGTTAAACGTAAAATTCCCTTCACTTAATGGTGTTATTAACCTTACTTATAAGGACATAAACGACAGCATGACATTAGACCGGTTGATTGATGATGCGCACAAAATGGCTTTTAAGCACACTAAAAAAGCCAACTATATAGATGAGGTACGCCTTACTACAAAAAATGGTGGTGGTGGTTTGTTATACGACCTTGGTGGCGATGCAGCCAGCAACGTGCAGTTTTTTTTAACCGATAGCAACAAACATTTTATACGCGGAGCACTATACTTTTACAGCCCACCTAACGCTGATAGTATAGCACCGGTGCTTGATTTTGTGAAACAGGATCTGGAACAGATGATAAGAACGTTTGAGTGGAAATAGTTTAGTCCTCCAAAAACAACTCGGCTGCTATAGCATCGGCAAATAGTTTTCCTTCTTCGGTTAGTTTAAGTACACCCTCTGCCAAATAATAATGCGTTGGGTTAATACCTTTCAGGCTGTTCTGTATTAAATCCGCATTCCGCATTCCCAAATCCAAAATCGGCAAGCCCCATTGCGTGCGCAGGGCTGTCATTATACGTTCGTTAACCTGTTGGGCAGGTGTCAGTATTTCTTCTTCAAACAAAATGCTACCTGCGGCTATGCTATTTATATAGTTAATGTTGTTGGCTACGTTCCACCGGCGGCTGGTGCCGTTAAACGAATGCGCCGATGGGCCAAGGCCCAGATATTTTTTACCACGCCAGTAATTGGTATTGTGCACAGCATACCGGCCAGGTTTTGCAAAATTGGATATCTCGTATTGCTCGTAACCGTTAGCCTTCATCTGCTGCATTAGCATTTTAAACTGCCGGGCCGATTGTTCTTCTTCTACTGGCTTGTATTCGCCTTTGGCAATTTTGCGTTCCAGTCCGGTCTTATCCTCTACGGTAAGTGCGTACGATGATATATGTGGTACATCTAAACCAAAGGCTGTCTTCAGATTCTGCAGCCAGCGCTCATCATTCATAGTTGGTGTACCATATATAAGGTCTATGGTTACTTTATCAAAGCCGGCATCCTGCACCCGCTTTACAACTGTTAAAGCTTCGGTGGCATTGTGCGCGCGGTTCATATACTTTAAGTCATCATCGAAAAAGGACTGAATGCCAATAGAAAAACGATTAAAGCCCAACGGCTTTAGCTGCTGCAGGCTGGTTACTTTTTCGTTGGTCAGGTCATCGGGGTTAGCTTCCAGCGTAAACTCCTTCAGGTTACTAATACTATGGTAACGGGCCAGTTGTTCTACTATCTGCTGTATATCGGCCACTGTTAAAAGCGAAGGTGTGCCGCCACCCAGGTAAATAGTTTCTACGGCTTCGCCTGCCAGATAGTCCCTACTCAGTTCTATCTCTTTAAGCAAAGCCTGTATATACCTATCTTTATTACCCAGCGATGTACTAAAGTAAAAGTTACAATAGTGGCAGGCCTGTTTGCAAAATGGTACATGTATATAAATGCCTGCCATAGTTAATTGGTGGTATTGGGCACAAATTAAAATACAAAATGCACTTTCACGTTATCTTAGCCTTGTTACCATGCGGTTTATTCTGTCAATACTGTTTTTATTGCTGCTGAATGTTGCTTTCGGCCAGCGTGAACACACCCTGCAGGTAACCGGCGTAGATAAGCCTGCCGATTTTTTTACCAAAAAATTTGGCTACCGCAATCACCTTAAAGATTCGATACAGGCCAAAGCCGAGGTTACGTCGCTTTTTAATAAGCTACGTTCGTTTGGGTACTTTGCAGCATCGGTAGATAGCACCATATGCGATACCGCCAAAACCTATACCTATATATATGTAGGCGAACGGTCGGAATACATGATTATTAAAAACGGCAATGTTGACCCTGGCCTGTTAGGTAACGCCGGGGTTAAGGGTGCTATACTTAACCAGAAAAAAATACCGGTAGCAGATGCTGAACTAATAAAGCATAAAATTATAGCCCAATGCGAAAACACGGGTTATCCGTTTGCTTCGGCGCGGTTAGATAGTTTTGTTTACGACACTAACCACGTATTTACGGCCCGGCTGTATCTGCAAAAAAACGAACCTATATTATATGACTCGTTACAGATACAAGGTAAAACAAAAACCAAGCGGGCATTTTTGCGCAGCTATCTGGGCCTTAAAATTGGCAAGCCGTATAACGAAAGCAACATACGCAAAATACAACAGCGCCTTAATGAGTTGCAGTTTGTAGAAACCGTACAACCACACAACGTATCTATAATAAACGGCAAGGCAAAGGTTAACCTGTTTTTAAAAGATAAAAAATCGAGCCAGTTCGATTTTCTTATTGGTTTCCTTCCGGGCTCATCGGGGCAAAAACTTTTAATAACCGGCGAGGCGCGCATACACCTGTTTAGCTTGTTTGGTATGGGCGAAGAGTTTTACCTGCAATGGAAAAAGCTACAACCTAAAACACAAGAACTGGATGTAAAGGTGGTATACCCTTACCTGTTAGGCTTGCCGCTGGGTATTAACGCAAGGTTTCAGTTATACAAGCG
>JBJOOW010000180.1:0-3272 GCA_046051095.1 Bacteroidota bacterium
AGCACACAGGTGCTGGAGTATGTAGAAGATGAACTGGCCATACTTAAAAGTAAAGAGCAGTGCGCCTACCGCAGCGGCAACACCATGCGCTACGATGGCGATGTGTTTTATGTGGTAGATACGCAGCAGGTGTACCGGTACGAGCAAACTGCTAAGGGCTACGAGCTGCGCAGTCAACTGGTGCATGGCTTATCGCGTATGCCGGTTATCCGTATCAAGGGTTCGTTTTTCGACACCTACGGGCCGTATGTGGTGTACGAGTCGCGCATTAGCCCGGTGGTGCCCCGCCTAAACAAAGTAGTGCGCGAGGATAGCGACCTGGATGCTGCCAAGGTTGCCCACCTGTACCCCGAAGCCTGGGAGTATGCCACACAACCCTGCGGCGATTGCTACGATGCGTCTACCGGTCAGTGTACCGGCCAGGTGCGCGTAGGTAACAAACCGGTGGCCTGCACAGCCTGTAGCGGCAGCGGATTGGTGCCATCATCCGGTCCGTATAAAAAATATGTGGTGCGCCCTACTAACCAGAACATGGGCGAGCAACCGGTGCCTATACCACCCAAAGGTTATGTTACCAAACCGGTAGAGATTGTAGAACTGCAGGACCGCATTATTGATAAAAACAGTTACAAGGCACTGTCCAGTATCAACATGCAGTTTTTGTTGCAGGCACCGCTTAACCAAAGCGGCTATGCCAAAGAGGTTGACCGCGACGAGCTGAACAACTTTGTATATGCCATTGCCGAAGACCTGGTGCGCCTGATGGACGAATGCTACTGGTTTATCATCAACTACCGGTACAGCACCATAGTGCCCGGCGTGCAGGAGAGGGGCCTGCTGCTACCCGAAGTAAAAGTGCCCGAGAAGTTCGATATACTATCGCTTACCTACCTGCTGGACGAAATAACCACGGCTATAGAGAAGAAGATAAACCCGGTAATACTGCAGGCCATGCTGCTGGAGTACGTAAGCAAAAAGTTTTACAACCAGCCCGCCCTGCGCGATATGCTCACCTGCACTCTTCAGCTCGACCCTATGCCCTGCGCTACCGACGAAGAAAAAGTACTCCGCAAACAAAACGGCGGTGTAACCACCCGCGATTACGTTATCAGCTGCAAGCTAACCAACTTCATCCAGCGCGCAGTTATCGAGCAACAAGCCCTCGGCCTCAACTTCTACCGTCTGCCCCTTAAAGAACAACAGGCAATACTAAATGCATATGCGAAAGAGGTGGTGGGGGAGAATGATGCAAAAAGTGACGCGGGACGTGTGCCGGGTGGCGAAGGATAAGGGTGATGGGTTGGCTGTTAAATTCCCCTCTCGAGAGGTAACTATATACAACTTTGATTATATTTGATATTTTAACAAAATCTCATCGAATCGATGAGGCGTAATTGCGCCAAATTTATATGCTTTGCAGCATATGAATGCACCCAGAAATCTAATTGAAAGACTTTTAAAACTATATCCAGTCGATTATCTAAAAGAACAATTTAATATTGTTGGGGGGAATCAAAGCACTGTAATAGAAACGGTATTGGCTCAAAACACTCAAGATGCACTAAAGAATTTTTCTATTCATAATTTGAATAGAACCAAACAACATATCTATATTTTTACGGCAGATAATAATTTCACGAGACAACATGTACTATCCGACAATTTGCCCATTAATAAAGTTAGTCAAAATTCGACCGGCGGCATACATACCGTTTTTGGCTATAACACTGTAGGATTCGAGTCTGTAGTTTTAAACCCATTTGAGGAAACTATTCTTAGATTTTATCAACCAATAAAAATAACAGCAAGAGACAATCATTTGATGATTCAAGTTACTAAACTCGAAAAAAACATTGATTCCTACTTCCCTGAAAATAGAAAGGTTGTTGATGTAAAACGGATTCCTGAAGAAGAAACTGCCATATCTGAAATTGTTACTTTTCTCTCTACGGGGAGGGTAATTGAAGTTTGCGACATCAATCGAGGTATTAAGCATTTGTGGAGAAATAATATTATTGACTCTAAATATGTTAAATGGCGAAGGTCAAGGTCTACCAGTACAGAAGCAATGGATGAAAGCTATACATTAAAAAATCAATATCCTGAAATTTTTGATAGCCTAATTAATGCTCCTTTGACAAAGACAATTTTTAAGTATCTTCGTGCAGACGAAAATTTATGCAGACATTTTTCAGTTGACCCTGGCCAAGGCCAAATTGGGATTGCATTGTATCCTCAAAATGATAATCAAATAGATAATGTTGTTAACTCGATTCTTTCAAATAATTGATGAGTCATTTGTTGGTAAATTCATTAGCAGAAAAATGGATTTAATCGACAAAACAGACCCCAAGCGCATATACGTAGAGAATATTAGTAGCTTTTTCAATTTGCCATTTGGTGCCGCGCGTTATTTCTGTGAAATGGCAGTTAAACAAGGGATATTTACAAAAAAGTATGGTGTTGTTTGTAGAAATGAGGAATGTCAAAGAATAATTGTTTCTTATGATCAAAACCCTGCAGACAAATCAGAGCAATTTCATGTCAACTGTGAACAATGTGAATTATTAGAGAGATACCCATACGAGTTCGACCTAAAAGATACTGATATAATAGAATATTATCTATTAGTTACGGCTGATGGTGGAATAACCGTTCCGGAACAACAACTTGAAACCGCTTAGGCATGGAATTAACGCCAGAAAAAATAAAAGTTTATGAAGCCATGCACAAAATGTTTTGGCAAAGTGTTTATTCGGTAGCGGTTCTCGTGGCTTTTTTTATAGTATTATGTGCATATCTTAAAGCTACAACTCCATTTCAGGCAATTAAGAACGGAAGTATGGACATTCTTTTGGGTGGAACTGTGTTTGTAGCGTTTAAATACTGGTTTCCTACTCCTTCTAAAACCCCAGCGACAAAAAAAACACCTAAAGGATAATTTATACTTTTTTAGAGTGCTTTTTTATTTTTTGGATAAAGGATTCTCGCTAATACTCCCCATTCGCGCGAGTGTCCTCTCGTGCCAAAGTATAATCCAGGATCCTTCGCTGCGCAGAGCCTTGCTCAGGATGACAACCACAAGTAACCGTTTAAACTAAACATTTAGCGCTTCCCTACCTTTGTCATTCCTATCGAAACGCAGTGTAGAGACCTGTCCCGATTTAATCGGGAGGAATCTTGTATTGGCTGTTAAGCCTCCCCACGGGGGAGGGTAGGGTGGGGGACTGTATTTTGTATTATAAAACTTCCGAAGTTTCATCCTCTTATCT
>JBJOOW010000181.1:0-2668 GCA_046051095.1 Bacteroidota bacterium
GGCTTGCCATATAGTACTACATGCATAAACTTAGGCAGCGAAAAAGCGAGCGAGGTCATACGCGTAGCATTAACCAAATGGGCAACATTTTCGGCCGGGGTCCATTTATTACTTACCGAAACGTTGTATACGCCATCGGGTACTGCAGATGATACCTGTATTAATGAATCGAAACTGCCGCGCAATTCGGCAATAATTTCTTCTTTACATTTACGCATGTAGACTGTTAGTTGTGTAGTGTAAAGTTCTGCTATTTTTTTCAAACCGCGTTAGGTCGTGTATAGCAGCAGTAACATTTTAATCAGCACAGGGCTACACCCTGTGCTGAAGATATTACGGCCCTTCGGGCCTTGAATACAGGGCGGCATGTTTTTTAGCGCAGGACTATACCCCGCGCTAAAACATTTCGGCCCTTCGGGCCTAGAACGCGGAGTATAAAATTATTGATGATTCATCACCTGTTGGCAGCAAGCCCATAGTTTGGCGGCAGTTAAATTCCAACTGAATTTTTTAATCTGTTCGTGGCCTTTCTCTATCAAGCTGTTACGCAGGTTGGTATCGGTAGCCAGTTGTTGCATAGCCTGGCTTATTTCGGTTACCTGATAAGGATTAACGAGCAGGGCAGCATCGCCACCGGCCTCGGGCATACTGGTAATGTTAGAGGTTATAACAGGCACATTGCAGCTCATGGCCTCTACTATCGGTATACCAAACCCCTCGAATAGTGATACATACACCATAGCAAACGCCGAAGCCACAATATGGCCCAGTTTATCGGCCGGTACATGTCCCAGAAAACGCACCTCGTTTTTATGCTGCATCTTGTTCCAGGTCTGGTCTACATCTTCAAAATCCCATGCTTTGCGGCCCACCAACAACAACTGGTGTTTGCTACCGGTTTGCTTTTTAAACTCATCGAAGGCCAGCAACAGGTTTTTAATGTTTTTGCGCGGGTGTATACTGCCTACATATATAAAGTATTCGTTACCGCCGGCATATTCTGTCTGTACCTGCTTGCGCGTAGCATCATCAACAGGTTGGTAAACTTCTTTAGAGCCATTGTATACCACATCTATTTTACCGGGCGCTATACCATATTGCTTTACAATATCCTGTTTAGAGAACTCAGATACCGTAGCAATGCGGTTAGCCTTGCGGGCAAAGCGCGGGGTAAAGTACTCGTAGTAGCGGCGGGCGGTGTAGTATATGTGGTCTTTAAAATGTTCGAAGGCTAAATCGTGTATAACAACTACCTGTGGTGTGGGTGTATTTAAGCAGGCATAGCCATCGGTAGATAAAAATAAATCGGGTTTGTGCTTATTAAGCCAGCGGGCCACCGATACCTCGAACCACCAATACCACAGCAGCGGGTGGCGTGCCTGCGGAAACAACACCACCGGCGTTACATTGCTGCCAAAAATAAATGAGGGGTGATAATCGCGGTCGAACAGAAAGTAAAAATCGATATCGGGGTGGGCCTGTGTTATGCGTTTAAGCGACTCGTAGGTAAACAAGCCAATACCCTCCAGCTTATCTTTTATAAGAAAGCGGGTATTAACTGCTATACGTTTACGGGCCTGCAAAGCTTAACCTTTTCACAATAATATTACTTTTAGCCGTTGTAGTTTGCGATGCGCAGAAAATTTGCCACTAATCTTATTTTTTTATTTGCAGCCAACCTGCTGGTAAAGCCCTATTGGATACTGGGCATAGACCGCGTGGTGCAGAATAAGGTAGGCCCCGAGGCGTACGGTACTTACTTTGCCGTATTCAATTATTCGTTTCTGCTTTCTATCATTCTCGATTTTGGTATCAATAACTTTAATAACCGCGCTATATCGCGCAACAACAAACGGGCGGGCGAATACCTGCTTAACCTGTTGTTGCTAAAATCGGGCCTGGCGGTAGTATATTTTGCAGGTACGTTTATATCGGCTATTGCAACCGGTTATAATGAGCAGCAAATGACCATGCTGGTTTTTCTGGCCATTAATCAGATACTGCTTTCGGCTATACTTTACTTCCGCAGTAACGTTGCGGCACTGCAACATTTCCGTGTAGATTCTATGCTATCCATTCTGGACAGGCTGCTTACTATCCTTTTCTGTTTGGTGTTGTTGTATGTGCCTTTCTTTCAGCAGGGCTTTAATATACTGTGGTTTATATACGCCCAAACACTGGCACTGCTTATAACGGCATTGGTAGCGTTTGGGGTTATAGTTAATAAAACAAGGCTATCGCTCAACCTATGGAAATTTAAGTTTACCCGGCTTATACTGCTAAAAAGTTTTCCGTTTGCATTGCTGGCACTTTTAATGGGTATATACCTGCGGGTAGATGCAGTAATGATAGAGCGCATGTTGCCCGATGGTGCTAAAGAAGCCGGTATTTATGCGGCATCGTTCCGGTTGCTGGATGCGCTGAATATGTTTGGTTACCTGTTTGCTACCCTGTTGTTGCCCATGTTTGCCGGCATGATACGGCGTAAAGAAAATACGACCGAACTGGTAAAGTTTGGCTCGGAGTTGATGTTTGTGTTTTCGGTAACGGCCGGAGTGGCCTGTTACTTTTTCAGTACACAAATTATGCAGTTGTTGTACCATGAGTCTACGCCTTATTGGTCGCATATATTTGGCTGGCTGATGCTGAACTTTATACCTATGAGTAG
>JBJOOW010000182.1:0-9154 GCA_046051095.1 Bacteroidota bacterium
GAATTACTCGCGCATGGTGGTATACAACCTGGGGCTAATTCCAATAATACACTTTGCCAATGTACCGGCTAAAAAACTGGGGCACGATATTACCGATATGGGCTGGGAGGTTTACCCGGAAGGTATCTACAACCTTATCAAAAAATTCGGGGCATATAAAAACATGCCTAAAATTATAATTACCGAAAACGGCGCGGCTTTTCCCGATGAGAACATTAACAACGAGATTAATGATGTAAAACGCTTACAGTTTATACAAGATTACCTGCAACAGGTACTTAAAGCCAAACAGGAAGGTGTAAACGTAGGCGGCTATTTTATATGGAGCTTTATGGACAACTTTGAATGGGCCGAGGGCTTCCGCCCGCGCTTTGGCCTGGTGGGCGTAAACTTTAAAACTCAGGAACGCACCATTAAAACCAGCGGCAAATGGTTCAGCGATTTTCTTGCTACCAAATAATAAACCATAAAAAAAGGCCATCTGATAACAGATGGCCTTTTTTATAAATTGTAAATACTATTATTTGGTAACTACCCAGGTACCACCGCGTCTTTCGCAATCGCCTTTAGCCTGGTCGTAACCGTCAAGGCTGCTAGATACAGGGCCTAACGAGTTATCTTTGCATACAGTCGATTCTGTATTACCATTACCTAAATCGCAGTAACCGCATTTTTTACATGACGATGCAGAAACAATAAGGCCTGCAGCCATAAAAGCGAATAAAATCTTTTTCATAGTTGTTGTCGTTTTTTGTTTAGTAATGTAGGGCAAATGTAGTTGTATAGGCGCATAAAACCAACTTTTGGTAAGAAACACCAAATTTTGGTATCAAAATCAGTAACAACTAAAATATTTTTCCGGGGTTAAGTATACTATTCGGGTCAAATACTTTTTTAATATTTCGCATAAGCTCTAACTGTGTTTGCTTAAACTTAATATCCATATAAGGTATTTGTATCCAGCCAATTCCGTGCTCACCAGATATAGTGCCGCCTAACTCAACTACCTTCTCAAAAATCTCGCGTATGCCTTTGGGCACTTCATTTTTCCAATACTCGTCGCTTAGTTCATCTTTAAGTATGCGCACGTGTACATTACCATCGCCGGCATGGCCATAGCACACACTACGGAAATTCCATTTCTTACCTACTTCCTTTATATGCTTTAATAATTCGGGCAAATCGGCGCGCGGCACAACGGTATCTTCTTCAACAGTCATGTTGGTTTTCTTAACCGCGTAAGCAATGTTACGACGCATACGCCACAGGTCAATTTTCTGTGCTTCGCTATCGGCAAATAGTATTTCTCCTACTTCAAACTGCGATAGTACATCGTATATTTTTTCGCAGTCTTTCTGTATCGCTTCTGTATCGTTACCATCTACTTCTATCAGCAGGGTAGCTTGTGTATCATCTGCCAGTGGTATTGTTACATCACCTAAAAACTTCATTACATACTCCACCGCATCGCGTTCCATAAATTCAATGCAACTGGGTACTATACCCGCCCTGAAAACAGCACTTACCGCAGCGCTGGCATCTTCCATACTTTTAAATGGCGCCAACATTACGTTGTTGTACTTAGGGTAAGGCAACAGCTTCAGTACTATTTTAGTTACTACAGCCAGTGTGCCCTCGCTGCCCACTATCAGGTGTGTAAAGTTATAGCCGGTAGAGTTTTTTAGCGTATTGGCACCGGTCCACATTATTTCGCCGTTGGGCAATACAACTTCCAGGTTCAGTACAAAATCTTTCACTACGCCATACTTAACAGCACGCGGGCCGCCGCTGTTGCAGGCTACATTGCCACCAATAAAGCTACTGCCACGGCTGCTGGGGTCTACCGGATAATACAGGCCTTTCTCCTGTAGTGTATTTTGCAATGCCTCAGTTATCACAGCCGGCTCGGTAGTTACCTGCAAACTGCGCTCGTCTATCTTTAGTATTTTGTTCATACGCTCTACCGATAGCATTACACCACCGTATACGCACAAACTGTTGGCACTTAAACCGGTGCCTGCCGCACGTGGCGAAACAGGTATCAGTTGCTCGTTGCAGTACTTAAGTATACCCGAAATCTCCTGCGCTGTAATGGGCTTTATTACTACCTCTGGCGGAAATTTAACCCCATCGGTTTCATCGCGGCTGAATTTTTCAATACTGGCTTCGTCGGTAAATACAAAGTCCTCTCCCACTATGCTTTTAAAATATGCTATATCTTCTGCGGTTACCTTTTTGTAATTCATGGCGCGAATATATGGGTTTTATAAAGCTGAAATTACAAACTACCTGCTATTGCCGGCATTAGTATTTCCACATTCACGCCAAAAATTGCTACTATCGGCTATGGCTAACAGGGTAATAGGTATTATGGGCGCTATGCCCGAAGAAATTGAAGGCATTGCAGCCTTGCTGCAAAACCACCAACAGGTTACCGAAGGAGGAAGGATATACCACACGGGACAGCTGAATGGTGTAGATGTGGTGCTGGTATTTTCGCGCTGGGGCAAAGTAGCGGCCGCCAGTACTGTTACGCACCTTATTTTAAAACACCGGATAACCCACCTTTATTTTACAGGAGTAGCCGGAGGTATTCATCACGGCTTAAATATTGGCGATATAGTTATTGCCACCCAACTTGTACAGCACGATATGGACGCCCGACCGCTAATGCCGCAATTTGAAATACCGCTGCTGGGCAAAACATATTTTGATGCCGACGAAACATTATCGCGCAATGCACTAAACGCAGCCAATACATTTACCACCACCGAAACGCTTACTACACATTTAGGTACCGAAACACTACAACGCTTTGGTATTACTACCCCTAAAGTTGTTAGCGGCCTTATTGCCAGCGGCGATAAGTTTGTATCGGATAACAGCTACCGCACCGAATTGTTAACCAAACTACCCGATACACTTTGTGTAGAAATGGAAGGGGCTGCTGTAGCACAGGTATGCTACGAGTATGCTATTCCGTTTTGCATTATTCGCACCATTTCCGATTCGGCAGATGAACATGCCCACTTTAACTTTGCCGATTTTATAAAACAGATAGCAGGTATTTACTCGCTAAACATTATACGTAATATTATAAGCGCATGAGCCAAACACCCGCACACCTGCAAAAGCTAAAGCAAGTATTGATTGAATCGGGCAGCCTAACCGCAGATGATGTAGATGCATTTTTATCGGCGTGGGAACCACTTGAACTAAAACGCAAAGAGATAATTACCTGCACCGGCGATACAGAAAAGTACCTGTATTTTATTAATGAAGGCGTGCAGCGTATTTACTATTTCGATGAACTGGAGCGCGAGGCTACTATCATCTTCACGTATCCTCCATCGTTTGGCGGCATTATCGATTCGTTTATGTTACAAAAGCCTTCGGCATACTTTTACGAAACGCTTACGCCTTCATCGCTCATCCGCACCAACTATTCAACCATAGCAAACTTAATGCAAACCCGCCCGGCTATAAACGCCATGATACGGCAGGCGGTTACAGTTTCTATGTCGGGCGTGTTGGAAAGGCTGGTAGAGCTCCAATGCTTTTCTTCCGAAGAAAAATTCAGAAAATTTATGCAGCGCAGCCCGCATATGTTACAACTGGTACCACACAAATACCTGGCTAACTATCTGGGTATAGATGCTACCAATTTCAGCAAACTAATCAACCGGATAAAAATTTAAAATCATGGTTTTTACCAACGTTTAGCCAACCCGCTAAATGCAATTTTGCAGTATGCAAAACAAACCCGAAACAAACCAGCAACTGATAGATACGCTTGAAAAACGTATTGAAGAGCAGTTAAATTATACTATCCGTGTATTTCAAAATCTGGACGAGGGAATACTAAACCGGCCATCGGCCACCGGTGGGTGGAGCATTGCCCAATGTCTGCAGCATCTTAATACTTATGGAGAGTATTATCTGCCACTAATTAATGGCAGTTTAATGCAGGCAGAAAACTGTGCCCCGTCGCAACAGTTAAAGCCCGGCATACTGGGCAACTACTTTACCAACCTGATGGAGCCGCGTGAAAAAACAAACAAAATGAAAGCTGCTAAAATACATGTGCCGGGTACAATAAATAACCCGCACACAGTGGTAGCGCACTTTATACAACAACAGGAAACTTTATTAAACTACGTAAGGCTGGCTAAAAACAAAAACCTTAACCGTAGCACTATACCTGTATCGGTTTTCAAATTAATAAAACTAAATACAGCCGATGTGTTCAGGTTTATGGTAGCACACAACCAAAGGCATATACTACAGGCACAACGCAATTTACCGGTTATATAATTTATACCGTAGCGCTAAGCAGGCTGTTATCTTTTGTTTCCAGCAGCGATTCGCCCATCAGGTACTCATCAACTTTTCTGGCACATTCGCGCCCCTCCGATATAGCATGCACTATCAGGCTTTGGCCCCTGCGCATATCGCCACAGGCAAATACCTTATGCAGTTTGGTTTGGTAATCGTTAGGTGCCGTGCGTACGTTACCGCGGTTATCCAGCTCCAGTTCCAGCTCCGATATAATACCGGTTTTATCAGGATACAAAAAACCCATAGCCAGTAAAGCCAGTTCGCATGGTATTACTCGCTCGCTGCCGGGCACTTCGTTAAACATGCGTACGCCATCGGCGTTGGTTTTCCACTCCACATCGGCTATGCGCAGTGCGGTAAGGTTGCCGTTACCATCGCCAATAAACTCTTTGGTAGTTACGGCCCATAAACGTTCGCAGCCCTCTTCGTGCGATGTGGTAACTTTCAGCAGCATAGGGTATTCGGGCCATGGCATTTGCGGTGTGCGGGCTACCGGTGGTTTAGGCAGCAGTTCAAACTGTGTTATGCTTTTAGCCCCATGCCGGTTAGATGTACCCACACAATCCGAACCGGTATCGCCGCCACCAATCACTACCACGTTTTTACCGGTGGCCATAATAGCAGCTTCATCAAACCCTATACCGGCCACACGTTTGTTTTGCTGCTTTAAAAACTGCATGGCAAAATAAACGCCGTTCAGGTCGCGGCCCGGTATGTTCAGGTCGCGCGGTATGGTGCTGCCCATAGCCAGTACTACTGCCTGGTTTTCGCGCAGCAAATCGTTTATGCTAACGTTTACACCTACATGCATGTTACATTTAAATACTACTCCTTCTTCCTGCATTAGTTTCACGCGGCGCTCTATTACCCATTTCTCCAGTTTAAAATCGGGTATGCCATAGCGCAGCAAACCACCGGGGTGGTCATCGCGTTCGTATACAGTAACTGTATGCCCGGCATAGTTAAGTTGTGCTGCCGCTGCCAGCCCTGCGGGACCACTGCCTATTACAGCTACTTTTTTACCGGTGCGTTCGCGCGGCACTTTAGGCTGTACAAAGTTATTCTCGAATGCAATCTCTATAATGTGCTTTTCAATCTCCTCTATAGCTACCGCCGGTTTGTTTATACCCAGCACGCAGGCTTCCTCGCAGGGCGCAGGGCACAGCCTGCCGGTAAACTCAGGAAAGTTATTGGTAGATTGTAACACCTCGTAAGCTCCCTTCCAGTCTTCGCGGTAAACTGCATCGTTAAAATCGGGTATAAAATTACCAAGCGGACAACCATTATGACAAAACGGCACACCACAGTTCATGCAGCGCGCAGCCTGTTCGTTCAGCGCCTTGCTTTCATACTTATGTACAAACTCCTTCGAGTGTTTAATACGTTCCTCCGGTTTATCTTTACCCGGCAGTGTTCTTTTAAATTCTAAAAATCCGGTTGGCTTACCCATTTATATTCATCTTAATTAAGTCAACAATTTATTTTGCTACACCGGCCTGCGCCTTTTTAACCAATAGTGCTTTCTTGTAATCTTTGGGGAACACCTTTACAAAGTACTTCATCTGCTCTTCAAAGTCGGCCAGTATTAAACCGGCTACTGTGCTTTGCGTGTAGTTAAAGTGTTTGCCCAACAGTTCTTTTAATGTTTGCTGGTCGAATTCATCGGGCTTTTCAAGCTCTACCATTTCGGTGTTGCACATTTGCTCAAAGTTGCCTTTTACATCGTATATAAACGCAAGGCCACCGCTCATACCTGCTGCAAAGTTGCGGCCGGTTGCGCCCAGTATTACGGCGGTACCGCCGGTCATGTATTCGCAGCCGTGGTCACCTACACCCTCTACAACGGTTGTAGCGCCCGAGTTGCGCACGCAGAAACGCTCGCCGGCTTTACCGCGTATATACGCCTCGCCCGATGTAGCACCATAAAACGATACGTTACCAATAATGATATTCTGCTCTGGCTTAAACACTGCTTTCTTATCGGGGTATATCACCAGCTTTGAACCCGAAAGGCCTTTACCGAAGTAATCGTTGGCATCGCCCTCCAGTTCAAAATATATGCCGCGCGTGCTAAACGCACCAAAGCTTTGCCCCGCCGAGCCTTTAAATTTTACGTGTATGGTGCCATCGGGCAAACCGGCAGCACCATGCTTTTTCGTAATCTCGTTAGATAGTAAAGTACCGGTAGCGCGGTCCGTATTTTTTATTTCAAGCTCTGCTTTAACTGTTTGCTGATTATCAATAGCTGTTGCAGCAATTTTTGTCAGCGCAAAATCAAGCACGCCATTTAAGCCGTGATCCTGCTCCTCTTGCTTGTACAGTGCTACCCCCGGTGCAGCCTGTGCTTTATGCAGTATAGCGCTAAGGTCAAGCTTGCTGTGTTTCCAGTGGGTAATGTTTTCGCGCACAGCCAGGCAATCGGCCTGCCCTATCATTTCATCTACCGTCCTGAAACCAAGCTCCGACATTATCTCGCGCAGCTCCTGCGTTAAAAACTTAAACAGGTTAATAATATACTCTGGCTTACCGGTAAACTGTTTGCGCAACTCAGGGTCCTGCGTAGCCACACCTACAGGGCAGGTATTTACATGGCACTTGCGCATCATTATACAACCCTCTGTTACCAGTGCAGCGGTTGCTACGCCCCATTCTTCGGCACCTAACAATGCAGCAATAGCAATATCGCGGCCTGTTTTTAGTTGCCCGTCGGTTTGTAACGATACCCTACCACGCAGTTTATTTTTTACCAGTGTTTGGTGCGCTTCGGCAAGGCCAAGTTCCCATGGCAAACCTGCATGGCGTATCGAGCTGATTGGCGAAGCACCGGTACCACCATCGTAACCCGATATTAGTACCGCATCGGCTTTTGCTTTGGTAACACCCGCAGCAATAGCACCTATGCCTGCTTTAGCTACCAGCTTAACACTGATGCGCGCAGCGCGGTTGGCGTTCTTTAAATCAAATATCAATTGTGCAAGGTCTTCAATAGAGTATATATCATGGTGCGGTGGTGGCGATATAAGCCCTACCCCCGGCGTAGAGTGACGTACTTTACCAATCCACTCATCTACTTTAAAACCGGGCAACTGTCCCCCTTCGCCGGGCTTGGCCCCTTGTGCCATTTTAATTTGTAGTTCATCGGCACCGGTAAGGTACTGGCTGGTTACACCAAAGCGCGCCGAAGCTATTTGCTTGATAGCCGAACGCATAGAGTCGCCGTTTTCTAACGGTGTATAGCGGCTGTCGTCTTCGCCACCCTCACCGGTGTTGCTTTTGCCGCCTAATCGGTTCATAGCAATAGCCAGGGTGGTGTGCGCCTCCCAAGATATAGAGCCAAACGACATGGCACCGGTAGCAAAACGGCGATAGATACTTTCGGCAGGTTCTACTTCTTCCAGTGGTATAGATGCGCGTTGCTTTCTAAACTCAAATAAACTGCGCAGTGTACAGGCTTTCTCTTCCTGATGATTAACGAGATTAGAATACTTTTTAAACACGCTGTAATCATCGGTGCGCGTAGCCAGTTGTAAAAAATGTATGGTTTGCGGATTAAACAAATGGAATTCGCCTTTACGGTTCCACTTATATACCCCGCCGGGTTGCAGTCGGTCGCTTGGCACCTCCTTACGGCTAAATCCAAAGTTGTGGTTCATCAGCACTTCGCGGGCTATTTCATCCAGCCCTATACCTTCTATACGCGAGGTGCTACCGGTAAAGTAACGCTCAACTACTTCTTTATTCAAACCTACAATCTCAAATATCTGCGCGCCCTGGTACGATTGTATGGTAGAGATACCCATTTTAGAAAGCACCTTCAGCAAGCCTTCGTTTACAGCTTTAATATAGTTGTGGCGTAAATCGCTTACCGGTATATCTTCTTTTATACGGCCGGTATTTTTCATTATACGCACGGTAGAGAGCGCTAGATATGGGTTAATAGCAGTAGCACCGTATGCTATTAAACAGGCAAAGTGGTGTACTTCCCACACATCGCCGGCTTCTATTACCAAACCTACTTTACTGCGGTAGCCTTTGCGTATCAGGTGGTGGTGTACCGCTGCGGTTGCCAGTAACGATGGTATTGGCGCATGTTCCGAGTCGATAGCCCTATCGGATATAATAATTACTTCAAAGCCATCTTCTACAGCATCTACCGCATAGCGGCATAACCGGTCAAGCGCTTTTTTAAGCGAGCCCGGTTTACCATCGGCCCTAAAGTAGGCCTGCAGTGTTTTGGCCTGGAAAATGCCAGTATCAATACTGCGTATCTTCTCCAGGTCGTAGTGTCCTATTACCGGTTGCTCCAGCGCCACGGTGTGGCAGGCCTGCGGTTCTTCTATCAGCAGGTTACCGTTACTACCTACAAACGATGCCAACGACATCACCACCTTTTCGCGTATAGGGTCTATAGGCGGGTTGGTTACCTGCGCAAACAATTGCTTAAAATAGTTAGACAGGTGTTGTGGCTTATTACTTAGTACTGCCAGCGGCGCATCGGTACCCATAGAGCCTACCGGCTCTTTACCGTCTATTGCCATCGGCATTATTATACTCTCAACATCTTCGGCAGTATAGCCAAATGCTTTTTGGTATTTAAATACCTGATCGGGCTCAAGGTAAGTAAACATTACACGCGGTGGCGGCAGGTCCTCTAAGCGTATTTTATATTTGCGTAGCCATTCGCCATAGGGTTTCTGCGAGCAGATACGCTGTTTCAATTCTTCATCGCTTACCACACGGCCCTGCTCCAGATCTACCACAAACATCTTACCCGGTTGCAGGCGGCCTTTCTCAATAATCATTTCGGCCGGTATAG
>JBJOOW010000183.1:0-4533 GCA_046051095.1 Bacteroidota bacterium
ATAACAGGATAGCCGCCGGTATTCAGTTTAATAACTTTCTGGGTTTGCCGCAAAGCATATCGGCATGGGCATCGCTTAACTACCGTAAGGATAACCTGTGGAGCGTGTACGGTAATTACTCGTATAACAACATACGCAGCTCGCATATCGATGCGCGCGTATCTTATGAATACAGCAACTTTACCAAAGGTGGCAGCATACGTATACGCCGCAATTTCTTTTCGGCTAACAGCCGCTGGGCAGGCCATTTAAAGGCAGGCATTTACCGCGAAAGTAATGCGCTGCCAAATTCGTTTGGCCCAAGTATACCCACCAACGTGTTTTATAACTGGCAGGATGTTTGGCTGGCCAGTTCGCACAAACTGCCCGGTAAACTGGGGCAGAAATACGATCTGCTTCGCTTTATACTTTCTGCGCGTATGTACCGCAATAACTATATAGCGCGGCCATTTAAACGCAGCCCCGATGGTGCACAAACGTTTATAGACCGCACCTACTTTTTAGGCAGCATGGGTTTTGCCAACTGGAACTACTACGTAGATCATTCGGTGTACTACCTTGGGCAGGCCGAATACTTTAGCCGCGGACTTAACGGTGCGCTTATACTTGGTTTCGATTACGATGAAGAACTGCAAAAGCGTTTTTACTCGGGCCTGCAACTTGAGTATGGTAAGCGTATTAATAAACTGGGTTATTACAACCTGCGTGCGTCGTACGGTGGCTTTACCAAAAAGAATACTTACCAGCAGGTATTGCTCCGTTTCGAGCACAACTTTTACTCTAACGCTATTAAGCTGGGCCGTAAGTTTATGATGCGCCAGTTTATATCGGTAGGTATTAACCTTGGTTTTAACCGGCCTATTGGTAAAGAGCTGGTGCTGAATAACAGCAGTGGTATGCGTGGCATATTTACCAACTACATACGCGGCACCCGTAACTATGTATTTAACTTCGAAACCGATGTGTACCCTACCTTTAAAGTACTTGGGTTTACCAGCAGTGTATTTGCTTTTGCCAACCTGGCCATATCGCAAAAAGGTTCGTTGAAAGATTACCAGTTAAAGCAGGCGTATGGTGCCGGGCTTCGCCTGCGTAATATGGGGCTTGGTATAGGCTCGTTCGAAATAATGTTTGTGTACTACCCCGACCTGAACATACCCGGCCTTAAGCCGTGGTCTATAGCCGGTGGTTTCGAAAACACCCGTGCCGTTACCCCCGAAAACCTGTTTCTGCCAAACATACTTAATACCGAAGGGCAGCCCCTGCTTAGCGATTGATTATGTACGTATATTTGAAAAGTGTTAACCCACCCTATAAATAAACGGCTGGCTATTAGGTTGTTGCATAAAACCAATGTTAACCCCCTGTTTCATTTATAAATACATAGATGAAAAACTGACATATGTAAAGTCTGTATGTGTATCTAATCTACCGCTTCAGTATTTTTATCTCTACCCTTCTGTTCAATGCTTTGGCATCATCATCTACTTCGGCTACCATAGGTTGGCTACCGTAGCCTTTATGTTTTAACCGTTTGGGGTCAATGCCATTTTTTACAAGGTCGTTATATATGGCTTCGGCACGGGTGCTGCTAAGGTTGTATCTTCTTTCAGTAACATCATATGCCTCTTTACCTACCGGCACACAGCAAACGTAACCCTGTATTTCCACTTCAATGGTAGGGTAGCTACGTAGTATGGCTGCTAATGTATCCAGCACCGGCAACGATTCTTTTACCACAAAATGCCGGCTGCCATAAAAGTTAAGGTTGGGTAGGCGTATTTTATTGCCTACTTCGGCAGTGCTGAATAAACTGCGTAGTTTTTGTAAGGCAATAGTATTGGTGTCGGCTGTTGTAGCAATGGGTATGGTGTTGGCAATTACTGCTGTAGGTTTGGTTGTGTCTTTATTGGGGTAGTTGTGTGCGTAAAACAAAATCTCTACACGCCGGTTAAGTGCTTTTTGTTTTTCGGTGCTGTTGTTGTTTAGTGGCATCCGTTCGCCAAAGGCAGTAACTTCTTTAAATACGCCATATGCGTTGCGCTCGTACAAATAATTTTTTACTGTATTGGCTCTGTTTTGCGCCAGTGTATCGTTATACAGTAACCCACCTACAGTATCGCAATAGGCCCGTATTTTAACCGAGTCAATATGTTTCAGGCTATTGTCTTTTATGCCTTGCTCAATGGCTAATATGGCATCGTAGGTAAGGTTGTATTGGCCACTGGCAAAGTATACTACATACTTGCCTGGTTGTTGGGTAAATCCTGTACTGCTGTAAAGCAGAACTATAAAAAAAAGTAAGTGTTTGGGCATTATATATTATAACGTATATGGTGAATTAATAGTGTGGGTTGTGTATGATTAAGGCTTGGTGTTGATTATGAGTAAGTTAACAGCGATGTGCAACTAAACAACCTGCAATACGTATATGTTTCATTAACATATTATAAGGTACATTTTGCATGTGTTTATTTTATGGAGTTTTTTTTACTTATTTAGAGGAGTACGTATTTTATTGTAGATAATATTAAAACAGAAGCACTATGAAGAAGAACTATGCGGTACTGTTTTTTATTTTACTATCAGCCGTAAGTCACGCACAAAATGTTGGTATTGGTACCAACGCGCCAACTTATAAGCTGGATGTAGTAGGCGACGTAAACGTAAAAAGTGGATATGGTTACAGAGTAAACGGCTCGGCCGGTAATGGTCAGTATTTACGTGGAGATGGAACCAGATTTACTCCTTCGGCTATACCATCGGCCGATTTACCCGGTGGTAGCGGTTATTACATTTGGAATGGCACTACCTTACAAGCCGGCGATTTCAGAATAAGTGGTATTGGTTCGGTGGGCTCAATGGGTATTGGGGTGTCAGCCCCTTCGCCTTCGGCAGCACTGGATGTTGTGGCTACTAATAAAGGTGTCTCTTTTCCTAACGTTACCCTTCAATCTGCTACCGATGCTGTTACTATACCTAACCCTGTGAAAGGGTTGTTGGTGTATAACCCGGGTACGGTACTGGCACCTGCGGGTATTTATATAAATAACGGTACAGCAGGTTCGCCAAACTGGCAAAAACTAAGCGATGCCAGTGGTACATTAAGCAGCATTGCCGTTACATCGCCTGTTACATCTACCGGTGGTAACAACCCTACTATAGGGTTAGGTGTAGTGCCTGTAACATTGGGTGGTACCGGCCTTACAGCTGTTGGTGCCGGCCAGATATTGATAGGCAACGGTTCCAATACATTTGTAAATGCAAACCTTACCGGTACAGGTAACCAGGTTAATGTAAACAGTGCAGCAGGCTCTATTACATTAAGCACACCGCAGGATATTGCCACAACATCTAACGTTACGTTTAACCGTGCTACATTAAACACGGCAGCCGATGTTAACTCGCTTGATGCAGGTCGCTCTATTAAAATAGGCAATACCGGCCAAACTGCCGGCGCTGCCGGTGCTGGCGCAGTGCGTTATAATGGTGGCAACGTTGAGTATAGCGATGGTACCAACTGGAAAAACCTGTCTACAGGTGGTACAGTTACCGCAGTTACAGCCAGCAATGGCTTAAATGCTACCACAAGTGGTACCACCACCGATGTAAAACTTGGTGGTACCTTAAGCAGTGCCACAACAATAGCCAACGCGGGAAACAATTTATATATAACAGGTGCCGGTAACCTGGGCGTGGGCGATAACAGCGCTCCGGCCCGTGTTTATGTAAAGGGCGATGGCACTAACCCTATTATAGCGGCGGTGGATAATACCAATGTGGCCAAATTGTATGTTGATCCGGCCGGTAAAGTAGGTGTAAATACCAATGCACCGGGTGTAAGTTTAGATGTGCGTACTACCGATGCGGTTAAAATGCCAAGCGGAACCTCTGCTCAGCGGCCGGTGGCACCACTGGCTGGTACAACCCGTTTTAATACAGATTGCAGCTGTTTGGAGTATTACGATGGAACCCAGTGGGTATCGGCCAATACTACACAGGTGCCGGTAGGTACTATTGCACCTTACGGTGGCAATACAGCGCCGGCAGGTTGGCTGCTTTGCGATGGTAGCGCTGTAAGCCGCACTACATATGTAGATTTATTTAATGCAATAGGTATTACATTTGGCTCGGGTAACGGCACCACTACCTTTAATTTGCCTAATTTGCAGGGCAAAGCGCCTTTTGGGTTGGGTGCAGCGCCCTATAATACATTGGGCGCTACCGGTGGCGGTGTAACTGCCACACCATCGCTTACACCAAGCCTTAGTGTTGATATAGCTGCCTTTAATGCTGCGCTACCTAACCATACACACGATGTGCCCGGCCATTACCATAATACAGGTGCAGGTGGCAGCTTGGTTACTACCAGCACTAACTCGGGTGGCGGTACAGCTCACTCGCACACAGTAGACCCTGCTGCATTTAATACTACCGATGGTGCCGGCGGGCACAACCACGGCAGAGGAGGAACCGGAAGTGTAGGTGGTAATAACTATGGTTTAATTATGCAAAGTTCGGGCGGTAGTAACA
>JBJOOW010000184.1:0-7249 GCA_046051095.1 Bacteroidota bacterium
CACGCTGGTAGTGCCCATGTTGGTTATGTTACCATTAATACCAAACACACGCAGCGATGAGTTATCTACCACATACAACGTGCTGCCCGTAATGGTAAAGCGCGCCATGCTGCCACCAACACCGGGTGTGGTAACGTTACCTTTGGTCATGGGTACAGCAACACCACCGGTAGTCGAATTCATCACATCGCCTTCGGCAAAAAATGGCCCGCCACCCCAGTAGCCGCCACCGCCGGCATTACAATCACCACTTATCTTTTCGGTAACCATACTTTCTTTCCATTCGGTTACTACACCCAATGTTGGGTCAGCGTAGTAGCCATTGGTGTATACACGGTCTGGCAATGCATTTTCTACGCGTTGTGTAACGGTTACGTTCAGCGGGTTGCTTATATCCAGTGCCAGCAGGTCTATATAGCTATCGGCATATAAGGTATTGCCTGCCGCAGCCAAATCGAGGTTGCCAGGTATGCTGATAAACGAAATGTTTTGTGGCGATGATGGATTAGTGTTGTCTATTACGTGTATGCCTTTATCTACTTCGTTTACAAAAATGTAATTGCCTTTTATATAGATTTTGCCGGGCTTTTTTAGCGCTGCCGGGCCTTCGGTTTTCACGGCCTTACGCATATCCTCGTAACTCATATAAACCGGCTCGTACTTTTTGTAGGTTACGGTTTGCTCACATTTATCTTTACGGCAGCCCGATAGTACAACCAGGCATAGTAGTAAGGTATAGCCGGTGGTGGTTAATAAGCTTTTCATGCGTGTGTGGTTTTGGTGTTATAAATAGTTAGGCAACGCTTTGTGGTTACAAAACGTTACCATTTTGCAAAGGGTTGCCTGCACCGCAGCAAATACTTTGCTTTTAAACAGCAAAACCCGACTATGAAATTTATACTTACCACCCTGCTTACCGCCTTTTTGCTGGTTACCAATGCCCAACAAACTACCGAAGACGTAGTTTACCTTAAAAACGGCAGCGTACTACGCGGCAAGATACAACCACCCCCTACCCCTTTGAATGGAGAACCCGAAAGCGCCGGTAAAGTAAAAATAGAGCTGCTGGGCGGCAGTGTATTTGTTTTCGGGCAGGCCGAAGTAGACAGCATAAAGCGCGAAAGCGTAAACAAGGCTAAACTGAAAGAGATAAACCAAAACTATTACCGCAAAAACCGCGGCTACCGCAACATAACCGAGTTTGGCTTTATATACGGCACCAACTTAAAGCAGTCAACCCCCGACCCCTACTACTATTACGGCAACACCGGCGATGATGTAGGAATATCGCTGCACAGCATTAACGGCTACCAGGTATGGCCGTATTTGTTTGTTGGTGCCGGTGTGGGTATAGATAGGTTTATTACTTACCGCCAAACCTTTTCGCCGTTTTATGTGCGTATTGCCAGCGAGTTTTTAAAAAATAAGGTAACCCCCTATGTGTTTTTCGATGCCGGTTACAGTGTAATGTGGAAGAAAAAAAACGACGATTACTACAGCTATAAAAACAAAGGCGGTTACTATATATCGTGCGGCGGCGGGGTACGTATTTATACCCGCAGCAGGGCATCGGTAATGCTTGGGCTGGCTTACAAGCGCAACTACAGCCAAACTAAATGGTGGTACACCCAACAGGGCGGCGATGGCTACAACTACGAAATTAAGCGCACCTATCAGCGGCTGGTGTTTAATGTGGGGGTTACGTTTTAGTCTTTTTAAAACCGCCTATAGTATATCAGCCTGTTTATTTATGATGTTTCTTAAGTATACTATCATTCTCGGTTTTAGTTGGGCGTGTACAGGCTATTTTGCCCATAATAATTGGTTGTGGTTCCGGTTCAACCCGTATTAAACCCATTACAGGTAATGTAGTAGTTATCACCGTATATATAGGTGCAACGGCTGCCGTATCTACAACAGGCAGGGCTGCTACCTCACCGGTTTTCAGCTGGGGTTCTGCAACAGCGCTATCGGTTACCAGTTTGTATACCGCTGTGTCGGCCGTATCGGCTATTGCCTGGTTAAATATTATTGTATCGCCGTTGGCGTTGGTACAACTAAACAGCGATGAAAAAAAGATAAACAGTGCCGCCGTAAATATGGCACGGAAACTACCGCGCGCATATACCGGGTTAATGTTTACCTGCAACTCGTAAGGTGCCAGTTGCGATGCGCGGAAACGCCCGCAGGTTTTCTCGCTCTGTTTGTTTTGCAGGTAGGCAATAACCTCATCATCGCTCATTACCGAAAAATCTACAACAACTTTAGAGCATACGTTGCAAAAGGCCCCCTGTTGTTCGGGGCTCATATCATTCCAGTTTTCGTGGCACGGTTTAGGGATACTGATGCGCATAACTTCTTGTTTCTACTATGATGCAGAAACAGATAAACTGCATAAGCGCTTAAATAAAACAATCCAACCAAGCATTGGCTGTTATACCCCCTTTTGCTTCATCCCGATTTTTTATCGGGAAGGGGGTTAGGGGGTGCTTCTACACCGCCGCCACCACACTAATCTCTACATTCACATCTTTAGGCAGGCGCGATACTTCTACCGTTTCGCGTGCCGGAAAGTTACCGCTAAAGTACGAGGCATATACTGTGTTTACACTGGCAAAGTCGTTCATGCTTTTTAAAAATATGGTTGTTTTAACCACGTTCTCAAACCCAGCACCTGCCGCCTGTAATATAGCCTGCAGGTTTTTCATTACCTGGTGTGTTTCGGCCTCAATACCATCGGCAACCAGTGCACCGGTTTGCGCATTAAGGGGTATTTGCCCCGATACAAAAAGCAGGTTACCTGTTTTAACTGCCTGAGAGTAGGGGCCTATAGCTGCAGGGGCCTGTGCGGTTTCAATTATATTTTTTTGCATACAGAAGAAAAATTATTTTGCAATCGAAACTAATAATAAGGGCCGAAAGCACCGCTTTAACCCAACTACTATGCGCATACTTGTAACAGGAGAACAAAACCGTGCCGATGAACTACGTGCCCGCCTGGCACCTATAGCCGGGCTGGAGGTAGACTACACCGATGGCGACGACGATGAAGATTACGACCAGTACGACTGCATTTTCGATCTTAACTTTGATGATGACACCAGCGCCCTGGCTATGTATGCGGGCCTGCGCGATGTGCCTGTATTTGTAAACGCTGTTAAGCTTAGCCTTAACGAGGCCGTTTATGTAAGCGAAGAGAAAATTAAGTGTCGTTTGTTTGGCATTAACGCGCTGCCAGGCTTTTTAAGCCAAAGCAAATGGGAGGTAAGCCTGCACCGCAAATTTCAAATGCCCGAACTGGATGCGCTGATGAAACACCTGGGTATAGATTACCTGCCGGTAGAAGACCGCGTAGGCCTGGTTAAGCCGCGTATTATTTTTATGATAATAAACGAGGCTTGCTATACCCTGCAGGAAGGTACCGCCGGCATACAGGATATTGATACGGCCATGAAACTGGGCACCAACTACCCCTTCGGCCCGTTTGAGTGGTGCGATAAAATTGGTATCACCCCGGTGTTCGAAACCCTCTCGGCGCTATACGAAGACACAAAAGATGAACGCTACAAAGTGTGCCCCCTGCTTAAAACAAAGTACCTTCGTAACGAAACGTTTTACAAACCGCTTAAAGAAAACAAAGGCAAAAAAGGTGCCGATGACTTAAGCGGCGATGGTTGGATTGGTTAGGCAAATTAAATATCTGTACCCATAGTGAATATGAATAAACTGCTTGTTTATACCGATCAGGTAAGTAACCGCCTTAAGTATATACTTGATTTAATGCTGACCGATTTGCTGGGGCTGCAATACGAGCTAACCGGCGATAAAGAGATTTTTAAAAACAGCAACAAGCCTAAAATGTCGTACGCCAAACAACCCGTTGGCGACGAAGTTTTTATTGGCTCGGCAGAATTACTTTTTGAGGCTACCAACCGTCCTCAGCCAATTAATTTTTGCGAACAGGACCGCATACGTGGCTTTTACCCGGTATCGGCGCCATCGGCAATTAACTTCGATATTTTTGCGTCGGCCTTTTTTATGGTTACCCGTTACGAAGAGCATTTTCCGGGCCACCGCGATAAATACGACCGCTTTAGGCCAAGCACCAGTATGAACGCCAAAGGCGGCTACCTGGATAAGCCCATGGTAAACTACTATGCACTGGAGCTTAAAAAAATACTGGCGGCCAAATACCCAACTCTACGGTTTGTAAAAAAGCCATTCGAATATGTTCCCACGTTCGATATTGATATGGCTTACTCGTACAAGCACAAGGGCTTTATAAAAAATACCGGCGGGTTTTTCCGCTCATTTGTATTATCCGATTTTAAAGAAATGCGCGAGCGCGCCAGCGTTTTATTGGGCCGCCGGCAAGACCCCTTCGATACATTCGGCTATTTGCTACAGGTTTGCAAAAAACATCAGCTGCGCAGCATTTACTTTTTTCTTATTGGCGACGAATCGCGGTTTGATAAAAATATTTCGTTCGATGTAGAACCGTTTCGCGAACTAATACGCGAAGTTTACAAACAAGCCGATATAGGAGTACACTTATCATATAAAAGCCACATTTCTTCGGGCCGAAGCCGTATGGAAATACAGCGCCTGGAGAAAATAGTAGGAGCACCGGTACAACGCAACCGGTTTCACTACCTGCGCTTTAAATATCCCGATACTTTTCACCGGCTGATAAATATCGGAATTAAAGAAGATTACTCTATGGGCTATGCCTCGCGTAATGGTTTCAGGGCTGGTATTAGTTCGCCGTACTACTTTTTCGATATACACAAAAACGTTGTTACCGATTTAAAAATGGTACCCTTTGCATTTATGGATAGTACATTTGCTCACTATCAAAAAACCGACCCCGAAACTGCCCTAAATGAAATAAGGCAGTTAATGCGTTATACATATGAAGCAGGCGGCCCTTTTTATGGGCTATGGCATAATAGTTCGTTTACCGGCATTAAAGAGTGGAAAGGATACGAAGGTGTTTTTGAAACTGTTGCAGAAGAAGCGGCGGCATTAATGTATCAGGAAACAACATGAGCCAGCCACGCCTGCTAAAGCGCAACGATATTGATGAACGCAAATGGAATGCGCTCATCAATACCTCTGTACAATCGTTACCTTATGCCCTATCCTATTATCTGGATGCGGTAGCGCCCGATTGGCAGGCATTGGTGTTAGGCAATTACGAGGCAGTTTTTCCATTACCCTGGCTGCGCAAATTTGGTGTTAAGTGCATTTACCAGCCCTACTATTGCCAGCAATTAGGCCTGTTTAGCAAAACACAACCAAACGAACCCCTGCTTCAGTTGTTCTTTAACGAGCTTGGCATGTTCTCGTACATCAACTTAAACATTAATCCAACGGCGTTGGCAGTGGCAGATGTATATAAACTAAAACCTAAAAAAAACCTGCTGCTACCGCTTGATAAAAGTCCGGTTGCATTACGTAAGCAATACTCCGAAAACCACCGCCGCAACATTGCAAAAGCCGAAAAAAACGGCCTGCTGTTTTTACAGGATATAACCCACGAACAGTTCGAAACGTTTTATCTGCAAAATATCGACCGGCAGAAAGAAAATTTTAAACCGCAGCACGAGAAGATATTTAAAGCATTATGCCGTGCATTGGTAGATAATAATGCCGCCCGTTTTTTTGCAGTAGCCTTACCCACCGGCGAAATTACAACCGCAGTTTTAGTGTTGCTACATGGCAAACGGGCAATAAACCTCATCAACGTATCGTCGCAAACCGGCAAAAAAAACGGCTCTGCACATTTTTTATTCAGTAACCTTATTCAGCTACTGGCCGAAGATCAAAATGGCTTAACGCTTGATTTTGAGGGTTCATCGGTACCAGGTATTGCCCGTTTTTACGAGGGTTTTGGTGTACAACCCGAGGTTTTTTACAATTATCAAACCCACCTGCTGAAAACATTAAGCCAACGTTTTATTTAGTATTTTGCATTAAACATAATGCTAATGAAAACATGGTGCTGGGTTTTGCTGTTACTGGCGTTTGGCGCCTGCAGGCAACCAACTAACAATAATACAGTTGAGCAGAAAACCAGCATCAGGGTTGTTCCCCGGCATGCGCCTGCCCCTGCGTCTTTTTTTAAAAAGTATGTATGCCGGCAAGGCGATAGTGTTTTAATCGAATTGTATCTACACAAGAATACCACAAACAGCAATAGCGACTCTATTTCTTATTTCATGGTTAGTAATAGTAACTATAATGGCTATTCCAGGTACAGCGGCATTATTTCACCTGATGGAGCTTTTAATTTTTCCGATTATGAAAAAAACACCTTTGCCGGTTGGTTTTGCTCTGATACCAGCATTTACATAAATGCGTATACAAACAATATTGATAGTAATGGGCTTATTTTTTACGAAGAACATACTCCGGTTTCGGTTACACCGCATTGTTACTATGCTGCAAGGCAGGAAATACCAGACAAAAGTAAAGACAGAGACACCTTTTGCGATTATTTTCTTTCGTTTATTGATATTAAATCAATAAAAGTAAAATCGGATAGCAACAACATAACCAAACTTAATAGATTAACAGATGCATACCTGGGTAACAACATAAAATTAAAGAAGGCCCCAACTGCTTATACACAGTTCTCGAAAATGGCTTCTGTTATCTTCCTGAGTAAGGATTTTACTACTGTTGAGTTACATGATTACAACCATGGCTGTGGTACTGCACATGGCCAGTTTAGAACCACCTACTTTAATTACAGTTTTATTACCGGCGACACCATTTCACTGTCCGATATTTTTCACCCTGGAGCCCTCAACAAACTTACGGCTATTGCTAAACAAAAGTTTATTGCCCGGTATGGCAATCCCGAAGAGGGATATAGTTTTCATCTTACCAGTAACATTGCGGTTTTAAAAAGTGGCATACTATTTAAATATCAGGTGTACGAAATGGGGCCATTTGCCGCCGGAGAGATGGAAGTATTTATTCCTTACTCTGAGGTTAATGCTATATTAAATCATACGCCTGTTACTCAGCCGTTTCTGGCAGGCTATTAGGCTATTCATCCAACCTTTTAGCTAAAAATATCATCTAAAGTGTATGATATTTGCCGAAATATTAATTTTAGCTACTTTTAGCAGCCTTATTATAAATGCTTTAGCATGAAAAAAATATACTCGGCTTTGTTTGTAATGCTTTGTAGTGTTGGCCTGTTTGCGCAGGATATTCACTTTTCGCAATACTATGCCTC
>JBJOOW010000185.1:0-9461 GCA_046051095.1 Bacteroidota bacterium
GCCGGCAAACCGTAGCCAAACACATACAGGCACAGTTTAACAATGCCGATGAATTTATAGCCCAATACAACTACGCAGCCAAAGCCCTGCTGGATATAATGCTGTACGATGCCATGCACCACCGCAACATATTAGCCGCGCGCTACTACCTAAGCGCCCTGCATAAAATTAATACCACTACACCTAAGCCGGTACAAATAACCATAGGCAACACCACCCTTACCCAACAAACAGTAAATGAGTTAACACCAGAACAGCAGCAGGCTATTGAGCAGATACTGAATAAACAGCCCGAACAACAGCAGCTTTAAAAATGTTTGCTGTTTATGTTGTAACGGCAACTTCAAAGTGATCAAACACCTCAAAGAACGGGGTACGGCACATAAAAGTTGTTATGGTATTGGTTTTACTCCCCGCCTATTTTAGGCGGGGTGACCGCACAAGGCGGTCGGGGCGATAAGTAGTTGGCTGTGTGGCGTAATGATCTCCCAGAACACTTTAAAGAACAGGAGAAAAAACTTTACTTGTTTCTTTTTCTCCATTGCTTGAAATAGTAATTTTTGAAGTTGTCAAAAATTATATTGTCTTCGAATGCTTTTTGGTGAAAAAAAATAGGGTAATATAATGGTTGACTGTTTTTAGGGTAAAAGCGAACAAAAGCAACGTCTCCACCAGATAGTTTTTCGTACCCGACCCATAAATTGTTAAACACTTGTATTGCAGTTACAACGTTTATTGAGTCTTGTTCATCTAACTTTTTTTTGTGAAACGAAATTAGTGCCTGAGATTCAATTTTTATGATATGCTTTATTGAAAAGCGCAGGCTACCATTAGCAATATACTCATCATTTTTTATATAAAACGATTCAAAGTCACTATGTGGATCTAATAAATCACCTCCCTTTGTAACATTAAACTCACAAATCCAAGCGCCTTTAAATATACTCTCAAGATTGTCTAGTAGTTTGAAATCATTTTGAAAATTGTGCAAGGTTACGTTGTCTGTTTTTTGCTTGGTTAGTTCAATTTGCTGTTCGACAAGTTGAACTTCTAGTTGGCTTTTTTCATTTCTTATATCCTCCAATTCTCCACGCGTAATGCTTTCAGATGCAATAATCCTTTCAAGTAGGTCTTGCTTTTCATTGACCGAGCTAAGTAAGCTAAAATATTTTTCAATAGGAATGCTGGTGCCTTTCCTGACTTTTAATTCATCTTTTTCTGTTGCAATCTCAACTTTTGTTTGGTATACTTTTATGAATTTATTTATATAAGGGAAAACAAAAGTATATCCAATGGCGCCTATTAATGGGATAATAAATGAGTATGTTAAATTAAGGTAGCTATTGATTAATGGGATATAATGCGTGTTGCCGGTTGCCTTAATCTGACTATCGTTATAGAAAAGTAAAATAACTGCTATCTGCCAGTTACACATTAACCATGATATCAAGAAAGAAAAAAGAAAAGGACTAGATAAGCGGTAGTTTATATTTTTCAAAAAATCTTTTATCGTTTCCATAAAACAATATTAAAAAAATGGCTCATAAAATACATTCGAAGATATATTTATATCTGACAGGATAAACGATAATTAAAGCTATTGTTGGAGTTTAGCTTCTTCCTAAAAATAAATAGCCCCCGCTGGCGCACGTCTTTGACGTGTACCTTTACAACAAGCATACCTAATTACTAATCACAAAACTGAAGATTGCTTCGCAAAGCCTCGCAATGACAAGCTGTTGTACCGGCGCTCGTACCTCGCGCCGCATTTTTGTATTGGTTGTTACCCAACTGCTGGTAGGCAGGCTGTCCCCCGCGGGCGGGGAGCCTGTCCCGATTACTACATCGGGATGTTTGAGCAAAGCGAAACGGGGGTGGATGGCACACTACCCGCTGGCGCACAACTTTAACGCATACCGTTACAACAAGCACACCTAACCACAAACCATGTTTAATACTGTTGTATGGGCTGTTATCAGGTTAATCCGGTAATCCTCTAATCTTGATTCAGACAATGCTATAGCTTACGGCACTAAGCGGTTACAACAACCCTATAGCCTGTGTAACCTGCTGGGCGGTAAGCACTGTTTTAAGTTTGGCAACCAGTGCGTTTTTAGCAGCCGTAGCTTTTTGCGAGGCGCTGCCCGATGTATTTTGTACCGCGCTGGCCATGGTGGTGTAGTAATCTTGCAGCATAGGTAATACCTGTGCCGTTTGCTGTGGGGTTAAACCCAGTTTGGCAGCATATTTATCTACCGTTAGCTTGGCCGATTGGTAAGCTGCTGTTTGTGTAACCGCAGTACCCACCTGCTGCACAGCCGATGAGCTTACCGCACAACCATTTATACCTGCCAAAGCCACCAATACAACCATATAAACTATTACAATGCGCATTATTATCTATTTAGGTGAGGTCAATTATACTATTTTATGCAATAACATCTGTTAGCCTGCTATGCAAAAAAACAGCTACCCTGGCAGTTAGGGGTTGTTGAAAAAAAGGGGAAATTCATATTATAAGACATAAAATATATGATTTATGTCATACAAAAAACAGGCTGCCAGCGCCTATTACTACACCATACAGAGGAGAATGTGCTTTGAAAAACAACACATTACATTAAACACTACACAATGTTATAAACTTAGGGTTTAAAAAGCTGCAACTTGTTAATGAATAGTTAACTTTGGCAAACCTAAATCACATAAAACTTAGATTATGAAAAAACGATTACTCCTTTATGCGAGTTGTCTTGGCCTGTTCAATCTGGCTACGGCTCAATCTACCACCTATACTTTTACAGGTGGTATCCAAACTTTTACAGTACCCTGCGGCGTAAACCAGGTACACATTGCAGCATATGGCGCACAAGGCGGCTCGGGTGCTGTTGGTGGTAACTCATCGGCAGGTGGCAGTGGCGGTAACGGTGGCCAAACCGAAGGTGACCTTACAGTTAGCCCCGGTGATGTATTGAATGTATTTGTAGGTGGCCAGGGCGCCACGCCTACCGGTGGTTTCAACGGTGGTGCAAACGGCGGTAGCCAAAATGCCGGTGGTGGCGGTGGTGCATCTGACGTACGCGTTGGTGGCACAGCCGAATCTAACCGTGTATTGGTTGCCGGCGGTGGTGGCGGCGGTGGCCGTGGTGGTTGCGAATCATCTAGCTCCATAATTGGTGGCAATGGTGGTAGTGGTGGCGGTGGTGTAGGCAATAATGGTAGCGATGCGGCTACATCCGGCGGTGCAGCCGGCGGTGGTTTTGGCGGTAACGCCGGTGCTGTACAGGGTGCGGCAGGCGCTGCAGGTATAGGCTGTGGTGGCTTTTTGGGCTCACCTGGCACTGCAGCCAGTGGAGGCACCGGTGGCGCAGGTGGTGCAGGTCAAAGCTGCTGCTGCTTTAGCTTGGGCAGCATTCCCGGCGGCGGCGGCGGTGGCGGTGGCTACCTTGGCGGCGGCGGCGGTGGTGGCGGCTCGGCCGGTACTACCAGTTGCTCGGGTAACGATAAAGGTGCCGGCGGTGGCGGCGGCGGTGGCAGCAGCTACGTAGGTGGTGTTGCTAACGGTGTAATAAACCAGGGTGTACAAACCGGCAACGGCCAGGTAGTTATTAGCTGGGTTTACAATGCTCCGGCACAACCTACATTTATTACTGCTCCGGCAAGCGCCTGCTTAAACAGCACAGTTACTTTTACTATTGCCAACGATCCTAACGCTACAACATTTAACTGGACTGTTACCGGTGGTTTATCTATCCAAAGCGGTGCAGGTACAAACACTATAACTGTACTTTGCGGTGCAGGCGGTGGTAACGTATCGGTTAACGCACAAAATGCTTGCGAAACATCTGCATCTACCACTACTTCACTTACTGCAACTGCATTGCCTGTTGCTACTATAAGCGGTACAACTGCAATTTGCGAAGGCGCTTCAACAACTTTAACCGCTACCGGTGGCGATACCTATAGCTGGAGCAATGGCCTGGGCACTTCCGATCAGGTAACTGTATCGCCTACTACAGGTGCTACTTATAGCGTAACTGTTACCGATATAAATGGCTGTACAGCTACTACATCTCAGTCTGTTACGGTTAACACCAACCCTACTGCTTCTATTTCGGGTGCATCGGCTGTGTGCGAAGGTACATCGGCTACGCTTACTGCTACCGGCGGCACCAGCTACAGCTGGGATAACAGTCTGGGCAACAGCGATCAGGTAACTGTAACGCCAGCCAACACTACTACTTATAGTGTAACTGTAACCGATGCCAACAACTGTACTGCAACTACTCAGCAAACGGTTACTGTTAATACTTTACCAGTAGCTGCTGTATCGGGTAATAACTCGGTATGTGCTGGTACATCTACCACACTTACTGCTACCGGCGGCAACAGCTATAGCTGGGATAACAGCCTGGGCAACAGCGATCAGGTAACTGTAACACCGGCCAACACCACTACTTATGGTGTAACTGTAACCGATGCCAACAGCTGTTCAAATACTGCTACTTACACAGTAACCGTATTAGAGCATACTTCATCTCAATTCTCTCAATCAATATGCAGCGGCGATTCGTACCTGTTTAACGGTATAGCCCAAACTGCTACCGGTGCTTATAACGATACCCTGGTAAACGCCAACGGTTGCGATAGCATTATTACCCTTAACCTTACCGTTAATCCGCTACCTCAGCCTACTGTAACCAATGCATCCAATGTACTTTCTACCCAAAGCTACAACAGCTACCAATGGTTACTGAACGGTGCCGAAATAAACAGCGCTACCGATCAAACTTTCACTGCAACATCTAACGGCAACTACTCGGTAGTTGTAACCGACCTTAACGGTTGCAGCGATACCAGCAACGTAGTAAACGTTACCGGCCTTAGCATTAATGCTACCACTGCCGAAGCAGGTTTGAAATTATATCCAAACCCAAGCAACGGCCGTTTTGTGCTTGAGTTTAACAGCGCAGCCGAAAGAGAAATAGCCATTACCGATGTAGTAGGTAAAGTGGTTTACAGCACCAAAGCAATTGCTCAAACTGTAAACGTAAATACCGAGTTAGCGGCAGGTGTATACTCTGTACTGGTAACCCGCAACAAACAAACCAGCACTATTAAAATAACCATAACCAAATAAGCTTAGGCTTGTTGGTTTACAGGCAGGCAGGGCTAACGCCCTGCCTGTTTTATTTTAGGGTGGGTACTAATTACTTAACCGGTTGGCTTGGTGGCGCTACTCAAAAAATACGCTCTCTTTAATAAACGGGTTGTTGCGTTTTTCTACGCCTATATAAGTAGCCGGACCGTGGCCGCTGTATACTTTTACATCGTCGGGCAGGGTCATAAACTTGCTCATAATGGTTTTAAACAACACTTCGCCACTGGCACCGGGCAGGTCGTAGCGGCCCACGCTACCCATAAACAATACATCGCCGCTTATAATAATGCGTTCGGCCTCGTTGTAAAACGACAGGCTACCCGGCGAGTGCCCCGGTGTAAACAATACCTGTAGGGTAGTATTGCCAAACTTAACTTCGTCTCCTTCTTTTAAATAATTAACCGGCTCGGGCGAAGCTTCCAGCTTAAAGCCAAACAGCTCCTGATAATCGAGGGCATGATACATAACCTGTAGTTCCAGCTCGTGAAACTCGGGTAGCAGGTTATAGGTTTCGCATACAAACTTATTGCCGGGGAAATGATCGATATGGCAATGGGTATTTAATAGCTTAACCGGTTTTAGCCCATGCGCCTGTATGGTTTGTACCAGTTTGGTGCGTTCGCGGTCGTTATTGCAACCGGGGTCTATTATTACACACTCTTTGGTTTCATCTTCAAGCAAATAGGTGTTTTCCTGAAAAGGGTTAAAAGTAAGCTGGTGAACCTTTAGCATCAGCGTAAATTGTTTAAGTTTGAAGGGGCGAATATACAGCTAACAGAACAGACCGTAGATTTTACCTGTTAGATAAAATAAAAAAAACGCCGCACGTTGATTATTTACGAATGAACCTGGTGAACCACTATATACATTTTAACCGCTTAAAAGTGCTGTGTTCTGCATTATTGCCGACTGCCAATTGCCGACTGCCAATTATACTGTCTGTGTTCCTGGTTCTTGGCTCTATGTGCTCTCACGCCCAGGGCGATGAAAAATTTGGCCAGAACCGCGTACAGTATAAAGACTTTACCTTCTCGTACTACGAAAGCGACAACTTTATTACCTATTACTACCAGGGCGGGCAGGATATAGCCCGTTATGTTATTAAGGCCGCCGAAGATAACTCGGACGAGATATCGAAAATGCTCGACTACCGCTACAAGCGCAAAATCGATATCATTATTTACAACACCATTACCGAGCTTAACCAAACCAATGTAGGTATTTACGATGCCGGCATAGCCTCGGGCGGTAACATAAACATACCCGAGGGTAAAATGTTTATTTACTTTAATGGCGACCATGCCAACCTGTACAAGCAAATACGCGAAGGCATTGCCCGCATTTATGTCGACCGTTTGGTAGCAGGTACCACCTTTGGCGAAAAAATACAAAACGCTGTACTGCTTAACCTGCCCGATTGGTATAAAATAGGCCTTATACGCTACATAGGCGAACCATGGAACAGCAGCCACGAGGACCGCCTGCGCGATGGTATACTCAGCGGCCGTTTTCAAAAGCTTAATAAACTGCAACCCGCCGATGCCATTTTTGTAGGCCACTCTATATGGCACTATCTGGAGGAGGTACACGGCAAAAGCACCGTAAACAACATACTATACCTTACCCGCATTAACCGCAGTGTAGATAACGGCTTTACCTTTGTACTGGGCACCAACCTTAACGAAACACTTAAAGACTGGTACACCTATTACTACAACCGGTTTAGTAACGAATCTAAAATGTCGGGTCTGCCGTCAGAAAACAGCTCGGTAAAGGTAAAGCCCAAAAAGGGCGTTAACTATTACCAAACCCGGCTTAGCGCCGATGGCAAACACGTAGCCTGGGCCAGTAACGATATGGGCCGCTACAAAGTGCATTTGCTGAATACCGAAACCGGCAAGCGCAAAGTACTTTTCCGCGGTGGCTGGCGTACCAATACGCAAATAACCGACGAATCGTTACCGCTACTGGCATGGGATCCATCGGGTAAGCGCCTGGCCTGGATTAACGAACGCCGCTCAAACATTTTTATACGTTTTTACGATGTAGAAAAAAAGAAAGTTGAGAAGAACCCCATCCGCAAATTTCAGAAGGTAGTAAGCTTCAACTTTGTCGATTCGAAACAACTGGTGGTAAGCGGCATACAAAACGGACAAACCGATATTTTTCTTTACAACATAGCCAGTACCACTACCCGCAAACTTACCGATGATTACTTTGATGATTTATACCCGGCCTATGTTACCGCTAATGGTATCAGGGGTATAATGTTTAGCAGTAACCGCACCGGCGATACAGTTGAACCACACCGGTACGAATCGCAGGTAATGGATAAGCAGATGGACCTGTTTTTTTACGACCTGGATGCTAACCGCAATATACTGTACCGCATTACCAACACCCCGCTGGCCAGCGAAACTTACCCGCAAAACCTGAACGATAGCACCTTCTGTTTTTTAAGCGATGATAACGGCGTACGCAACCGCTACATGGGCACTTTCAAAAGCGTGTTCGACCATAACCAGAAGACCGTTTACTACAGCAACAACGAAACCGGCGATTGGGATTCTATTCAAATACAGGCTTACCTGCCTGCCATATCGGCTATAGATACCAGTGTTGAAACACTGCGCGATTCATCGCTGCAAAAGGTTTACAAAATAGGTGGTGTAACTACATCGTATACTAACTATACCTACAACATACACGAGCAAACCATAGTGCCGCAAAAAGGCCTGGCGCTTGATATGTTCCGCTTTAACGGTAAAGTACAGCTACGCAAATATGATGTAACCAGCACCGCCACACCCGGCAGGGCACCGGTAATGGATTACATGCTTAACCTGCAAAACAAATCGAACGAACCACAGGGTGCCGATGGAGATAAAAAGGCGGCTACACCGGCCGTAAAACCACTGCCCGATAACTACGATTCTATACGGGCCACCCGCGGCCGCAGGCCTTTCGATTTTCAAAGCGAGTTCGATTATGGCATTAAATTATTCGATTGGGATTCGGCATCCTCATCTAAACTAAGCGCGGTAGAAGACGGGTATGTATTTCGTTTCTCTAAAGTGCGTCCTTACTTTACACGCTTTAGTGTAGATAATGTAATAGCCAGTTTAGATAACGGCCCTATCGTAACCATGTATCAACCTTTTACCGGCCATTACTTTACCTCGCCGGCACCTATTGTTGGTTTTAAACTTGGTATAACCGATTTGCTGGAGGACTATAAAATTTACGGCGGCATAAGAATACCGTTTACAAACGGACTTCAGAATATGGAGTACTACCTTACCTACGAAAACCTTAAAAAGCGTTTAGATAAAAAGCTAACGCTTTATTACGGTAGTAAGTCGGGTAAAGATTTGTTTGCCACCAACTTTGTAGGTTACGATATACCACAAGACGCTACCTTTAGAATTAAAACCACATACCTGGAGCTTGACTTAAAGTATGCGTTCGATGTGCTTAACAGCACTTTATTCCGCTTTGCTTTCCGTAATGATAATATACAGTTTAAAGCAACTGATAATGCTACACTTAACTTTCCAAAAGTTTCAGATAACTGGTTAACCTTCCGTACCGAGTATGTGTTTGATAACTGCGTAGAGGTTGCAACCAACATACGCTATGGTACTAAGTTTAAAGTGTATGCCGAGGTACAGAAACAGTTTCCTACTAAAAATAAAACCTACGGCAGCGATTTAGATTTGCCAGTGCCGCAATTCAACAAAACAGTTCTTTCGTTGTTCGGGTTCGATTTACGCCACTACCTAAAGGTGTACAAACAAATAATATGGGCTAACCGCCTCTCTATGGGTGCATCGTTCGGTACTGCTAAAATGATGTACTATGCCGGTGGCCTTAACAACTGGATTACATCCCCTACAGCCAGCAAATGGGACGAGACCACCCCTATTAACTACAACCACGGCTATGCGTTCCAAACGCTGGCAACACCTATACGGGGCTTTAAACAAAACGCCCGCAACGGCGATAAGTTTATAGTACTAAACAGCGAGCTACGTGTACCTATTTTTGCCGCCTTAATTAACGGGCCAATCAAATCAGAGTTTATCCGCAACTTTCAAATACTTGCCTTTGTAGATGTAGGCACCGCCTGGGAAGGTATTACACCATGGTCAGGCAATAACCCGCTGTTTAGCGAGGTGCACGTAAACCCTATCAACAACCCGCAGGTAATAGTAAAACTACAGCGTTACAAAAACCCTATCATCATGGGCTTTGGCCCCGGTTTAAGAACATCGTTCCTAAGCTACTTTATTCGCTTCGA
>JBJOOW010000186.1:0-6826 GCA_046051095.1 Bacteroidota bacterium
CGCGCGTTCGAACTGATAAAATCGCAGCAGAAAAACACGTAGTTTTCTACGGGTTTTTAATACCATGTTAACACCCTTTTGTTTTAAGTAATTGAAATTCAATTGATTGTAATTTCAAATGTTAATACCCCTCGAGCATTTATGTTAACCCCTTAATTTATATAGAAATATATTATAATTTGTTTATTGGTTTTGTTTTCAGCCTTTATCTGTATCAATATCAGCCTGCGCAATTTGCCGCTTAAAACTATTTTAGCGCTATGAAACGAAATGTCTATCTGGACAATGCTGCCACTACCGCATTAGATAAACAAGTGTTAGATGAAATGCTGCCCTACCTTACCGAGCACTTTGGTAACCCCAGCAGCATACACGGCTATGGCCGCAAGGCCAAAAGCGCTATCGAAAAGGCGCGCAAGGCCGTAGCTAAGTATCTTAACGCCTCTACCGCCGAGGTGTTTTTTACCGGCAGCGGCACCGAGGGCAGCAACACCATTATTAAATGCGCCGTGCGCGATTTAGGCGTTAACCGCATTATATCGTCTACAATCGAGCACCACTGCGTGCTGCATTCGGTAGAGGCCATGGCCCGCCAGGGTGTACAGGTAGATTATGTGAACCTGGATGCGCAGGGCCGTGTAGATTATAACCACCTGGAGGAACTGCTAAAGGCCACCAACGCCAAAACGCTGGTTAGCCTTATGCATAGCAATAACGAAATTGGTACGCTGTTGGATCTGGAACGTGTTTCGGCGCTGTGCCAAACATACGGCGCATATTTTCATAGCGATACGGTGCAAACCATCGGTTACTTCCCCTTCGATGTGCAAAAGACCAAAATCCACTTTCTGGGTGGCTCGGCACATAAATTTCACGGACCAAAAGGGATTGGCTTTTTGTATGTAAACAGCGAGGCTGCCATTAAACCGTTTTTAGATGGCGGCAGCCAGGAGCGCAACATGCGAGCCGGCCCCGAAAACGTGGCCGGTATAGTGGGCCTTGGCACAGCGCTGGAACTGGCTATAGAGAACATGGAGGCTAACCGACAATACATACTGGGCCTTAAGCAGTACATGATAGCCCAACTGCAACAACACATACCCGGCATACTGTTTAATGGCGATATAACGCCGGAGGGCAGTAACTACAAAGTGCTAAGCGTATCGCTTCCGCCTAACGAAAAAGCCGAACTAACACTGTTTAATTTAGATATGGCCGGCATAGCCGCCAGTGGTGGCAGTGCATGCACCTCCGGATCAGAAAAAGGCTCGCACGTACTCGAAGGCATCCACGCCGACCCTGCCCGCAAGGCCGTCCGCTTCTCCTTCAGCAAACACACCACAAACGATGATATTGATTACGCCGTACAAGCACTCAAACAAATCATAGCCCCCGCAAAAGTAGGAGTGTAGGACTTATGTCTGCTCGTCATTGCGAGGAGTTCGCGCTCTGCGAACGACGAAGCAATCCGGCTGTTTAGCCTCCCTTTTTATCCCGATTCTATCGGGAGAGGGAGGTGGCCGAACCTGTCTCGATTCTTTATCGGGAGGCCGGTGTGATACTGTATAAAAAAGTCACCCCCGTAGCCCCCTTAAGGGGGCTTCAAATACAGAAAGGCAATACTGAGCCTCCCTTGAGGGAGGTGGCCGCAGGCCGGTGGGTGACTGTATTCTATACTACAGCACATATCACAGAATACTTACTCTAACGGCTTCCCTGCATTTGTCATGTTGAACGAGGCTTTGCGAAGTGAAACATCTTGTATTGTCAGAATCAGGATTTACCTGAGACCATGATAAATACAGCCACGAAGTCGGAGACTTCTTTTTATTAAAACTTCGAAGTGATCCTGCGGAACACTTTGAAGAACGTGGAGTGAGGCTCTGCGAACGACGAAGCAATCTTTGTTGTTGAGTAACTATGTCCCCCGCTGGCGCACGTCTGCGACGTGTGCCATTACGTACTAAAACACCCTACACCTTAACCCCGAACAGATACCCCACCAATGCTGATAACACCATGGCAATAGTACCCCAAACAGTAATTCTTACAATAGATTTTAAGATGCTTGAACCACCTGTTTTAGCCGATGTAATACCCAGAATTATCAGAAACAGTATAGTAAAACCGTACAGCCAGTATTCCATTCCTTTAACCGGTGCAAAAAGTATAACCAGCAGCGGCAGTACCCCACCCACTGTAAACGATGCCCCCGAAGCCAGCGCTGCCTGTATAGGTTTAGCCTGGCTTATTTCATTAATGCCCAGTTCATCGCGTATGTGGGTGGCCAGTGCATCTTTTTCGGTTAGCTCTATAGCTACCTGCATAGCTGTTTCTTTTTTCAGGCCCCTTCGCTCATAAATCTGTGCCAGTATATGTAGCTCTTCATCGGGCATTTCTGCCAGTTCTTTCTTTTCACGTTCTATATCGGCCTTCTCGGTGTCTGTTTGCGAGCTTACCGATACATACTCGCCCGCTGCCATCGATAAAGCACCGGCTACCAATCCCGCTACCGTAGCAAGTAGTATTGGTTCGCGTGTAGTGCTGGCGGCCGTAACCCCTATGGCCAAACTCGATATAGATATAATTCCATCATTAGCCCCCAGTACAGCAGCCCGCAGCCAGTTGCTACGGTGTATATAGTGGCTGTCTAAATAATTATCAATTGTTACCATGGTGTGTTGTTTGCAGTGTGTAATATATAGTAAATAAACCAAGCCTGGTATATATCTATAAATAATAGATGTGTATGTAAACGTATTTTGTTTAAGCAGTTATTGCAGATTTTTTTTCTGTTTAAAATATTTTATGCCTTCTAGTACTATCAGCATGCCTGTAGCCGACATAATAGAAATAATAAAATGCGAATACCCCGGGTATTCAAAACTGAATAAGCTCCTGAGCACTGGTATAGAAATAATAAGTAACAACAAAACAACGGCGGCCAGTAATATTACAATAGTGGCTCTGTTTCTTTCTGCCAATACCGATATAAACGACCGCGTGTTAGATAAGTTGGTTAGTATTAGAAAGATGTTACCGATAATAAGCGATGAAAAGGTTATTGCCCGTATTTCTCCATCAGTATGCCCTTCTTTAATGGTTATAAAGTATACTACCAATACGGCTGACAACAGAAATAAACCTTGCAAGGCACTGTACCCCATTCGTTTTAAGCCAAAAAACCTGCTATTTATATCGCGTGGCGGGCGGTTCATTATTCCCAGTTCTTCTTGTTCAGCTTCAAACGCTACTGAGCAAACCGGGTCAATTATCAGCTCCATAAATACAATGTGCAAGGGTAGCAGCAACATGGGCAGCAAGGCAATAAATGCCGGCAATAGCGTTAGTACAATAATAGGAATGTGAATGGCAATAATATACGACATTGCCTTTTGCATGTTGTCAAATATTCTCCGCCCCAGGCGTATAGCCGTAACTATAGAGGCAAAATTATCATCAACCAAAACAAGCGATGAGGCTTCTCGTGCAACATCAGTGCCCTTAATTCCCATGGCAATTCCAATGTCGGCTGCTTTAAGTGCCGGCGCATCATTAACGCCATCTCCGGTCATAGCTACTATTTCGCCATTGGCCTTAAATGCTCTTACTATTCGCAGTTTATGTTCGGGTGCTATGCGGGCAAAAACATTTGTATTGCCAATTTTTGTTTTTAATTCCTCATCGCTCATTAGCGATAGTTTATCTCCGGTAATAACCTCTCCGGGTTTAATTCCGGCTTTCATGGCAATTGTGGTAGCCGTTGCGGGGTGGTCGCCGGTAATCATTATTACCCTTATGCCTGCAGTCTGGCAGTCTTTAACAGCTTGTGGCACCTCTGGGCGTATTGGGTCTTCAAATGCCAACAGTCCTTTAAATGTGTATACATAATCTGTTTGTACGGTTGGCTGCTTGCCGGCTTCAACAGTACACCCGGCAATACCCAGTACCCGCAGCCCTGCACGGGCCATTGTTTCCATGTGCTTTGCCTGCTGTTCTATCTCAGCGTCACTTAACCTGCAAAGCTTAAATATTGTTTCGGGCGCACCTTTGGCGGCTCCATATATTGTATGGTCGTTTTGTTTATATATTCTGGTAACGGCCAATAGCTGGTGACTTAATGGGTACTCTGCTATTAACGGGCCTTCGCTTTTTTCTATGTTCAATGCTCTTGCCATTGTGGTAATTGCATTATCCATAGGGTCTATTGTTTCTTCCTGCGATGCAAGACGGGCTATTTGTATCACGTTTAGTATGTCCGGTTGTGTTGTGCTGCTTAGCAACCCTTCGGCGTAAGATAATGGGGTAGCAATAGCTGCAATCTCCATTTTGTTCTGTGTAATGGTTCCGGTCTTATCGCTACAAAGTACAGTGGCAGACCCCAGTGTTTCAATAGCCGAGGGCTTTCTGGTTAATACATTGTTTTTAGATAACCGCCAGGCACCTAATGCCATAAATACGGTAAATACTACAGGGAACTCTTCGGGCAGTATAGCCATAGATGAAGCCAGCCCCGATAAAATAGATTCAAGTATGTTACCTCTGCTTATATAGAACGCTATAATTACAACAATACTGGTGGCAATGCCTGTAATAGCAAAGCGGCGTATAAGCTGTTTCATTTCTTTTTGAAGTCGTGTCTGGTCATCTTTAACCGAGTTTAACCCTGCTGCAATTTTGCCTAACTGCGATTGCATGCCTACCTGGGTTACACGGCATATACATCTGCCCTGTACAACCAATGTACCACTGTAAAGGCTGTTATGCCCTTCTGCTGCATATTTAGATACCAGATGAGACTCGCCGGTAAGTATAGATTCATCTATCTGCAAATTGGTGGTTTCAAGTAGTTCTGCATCTGCAGGCACCCTATCCCCTTCATTCAGTATAACTATATCGTCAGGTACAATTTCGCGCCCGGGTATGCGCGTTTCAATACTATCGCGTATTACAACCGCCCTGGGCGATGAAAGTTGTTTTAACGCCTGTAATGCTTTTTCTGTTTTCCGGTATTGGTAAAACGTTATTGAAATAATCAGCAATATACTTGATAACAATACTACCCCTTCTTTATAATCGCCCAACAACATATACAGCCCGCCACAACCTATCAGTAATAAAAACATAGGTTCCTTTATTACCTCTAATGCAATTCTGAATACATTTTTTGGCCTGGCAGAAGGTAATTCGTTATACCCTATACGTAGTAGTTTTTCATTTGCCTCTTTGGTGGTAATTCCTGTGTATTTCATGTGCTGTGGTACTGGTAGATACCTTTTTTTGTTAGGACTGCAGAGGCTTATTTTAATAGACTAATTGAGGAAAAACACAAAATTAAACAGCAGCTGGTTAGCTTAATCCTTCAGCACAAATTTCATTACTTTCTGCCAGTATTTTCTTTATTCTGTTAACCGAAATTCCAATTTTTGATAGTACAGAAGATGAAGTGCAAAGGTCTTTTACCAATATTAAACCCAACTCCAGTAATTTCGATTTTTCAAGTTGAGTTAATGAGGTTAGGCAGGTTACGGGGTAAAGCTTCAATTGGTCTATCTGTTCGCGCAGGCCGTTGTTTGCCGGATAGTCCCACCCTGTAAGTTGAAGCCCTATACACTGGCTGTATTTAATGGCATCGGTTGTAAACCTTGTATTGGTTATAATCCATGCCTGATGAAATCTAATATTACCATCAGTACTATTGCTGCTTGTTTTCTCAACATCTTTAAAGCGCGATTGGATGTAAAGCGGTATTTTTACATCGTTCATAAAGCCCTTTTGGTTGTGGTATTTGCATTCAACCATATACTGTCTACCGTTCTTTTTGGCTATTATGTCAATTTCGTGGCTTATACATTGCCCTGTTTCTATTACACCAATGCGGGTAGTATAGCCTTGAGATTTTAGTATTTCAGCTACAAATTTCTCGAACGGAAATCCCGACGGTCCTAACTCCATAATGGCCCGTTTTAATTTATACTTAGCAGCGGTAGGGCTCTCATTGTGTTTTAGTATTTCAAAAGCTATATGATATATCTCCTTTGTTGTAATTCCGGCAAATAATTTTGCTTTTATTTTTTCTATTACAGTATTAATAACCGGCTTGCTGGCACCAGCCCTCTTTAAAGAACGCTCTAACTTGTTTTGAGAAAAAGGTACTTTCTCTCCCGATGCTTTTGTAATGATAACAGATGCAGCCATGCTTTTAATTTATAGTCCATAATCTCGCTTCAGGCATGTTTAGCTCTGCCTTTAATCAATAATACACTCCGCTAATATACATTACGTTACGCTATTACCTGGTCATGGTATGGTTTGATTGTTATTGTTTAGAAACCTGATTGTTTTCATAACCCTTATAACTTGTTTTTGTATGAGAAGTAAATACCTGGCCGGCTAACTAGGATGTAATTTAAAGGTATTTGTAAGGCAATTATTTTTATACCGTAAGGTTTTCAGCCCCGGGCCCGCTCCGATGATGTATCTACCTTTCAACAGCCGTTTCCATATTCTCTATTTCCTTTTACATTCGCAGCTATGTCAAAATCTGCGTTAAACCTAAAGGTTAAAAAAGCCGCTACCGGCCTTGGTTTATTTACAATGGAACCTATAGCCAAAGGCACTAAAATTATAGAATACACCGGCGAAAAAATTACTGTAGATGAAGCCAACCGCCGCGGTGGTATGTACCTGTTTGAACTTAACAGCAAATGGCTGATAGACGGCAAAACCCGCGACAATACTGCACGTTATATAAACCACGCCTGTAAATCGGCAGCTAACTGCGAGATAGATATTAAGCGCGGCCATATATGGGTAATAGCCCGCA